>JAAYFN010000103.1 GCA_012728225.1 Campylobacter sp. | reverse complement strand
TTCATATACTCTCCTTTGCTTTTGAGATTGTACTTTTTAAACTAAAACATGCAGTTAATAAACAAAATTTCATTTTAAGGTAAATTTAGCTATTTTTTACATTTAAAATTTTATACTCTCCTAGCTCTGCCCGTCTTCCATAAGCAATGTTGTTTTCTTCATCGATAACCGAACATATTATCTCACCACCATATTTAAGTGCATATATCATTTTATATACTGCTCCAGCGGGCGCGAAATAAGCTGAAGTGCCTGTAAGTTTTGTTATCTTAGTGCCAGCATTTTTTGTTTCATTGGCTACAAAATTTGGAGTTACAGTCATGTTTTCATCGTGAGTTCCTAAGACAAAAGCATTAGCTTTTAGAGGTGAAATTTGTGAAAGACTAGCAAGAGCTATTTTTGCTCTTGCACTATCTAGCTCCCCAGCCATTCCTATAACTTTTACACTCTTAAATCCACTCATTTTATATGCGTGAAAGGTAAGAGTATCAAGAGGATTTGTTACTATTATGATAGTTGAATGTGGTGCAAATTTAGCTATAAGTTTTGCTGCATCTCCAACTATGTTGGTATTTATGCTAAGAAGATCATCTCTGCTTTGACCCACTTTTCTAGTAATACCAGCTGTTATAACAACAATATCAAAATCTTTGATAATGCTATACTCATTGCTTCCTTTTACTAAAATATCTCTATTTAGTATCACACTTAAAGTTTTTAAGTCAAGCGCCCTACCCTCAGCAAGGCCATCTTTTATATCAATAAGTGAAATTTCACTTACTATGTTTTTACTTATTAAAAGTAAGGCTAACGTTCCACCGATATTGCCTGCGCCTATTATGCCGACTTTCACAACTTTGTTCTCATGCTTTTGAAATGATTTCGTTTAAAGTCTTACTTGGTCTTAAAACCTTACTAGCTTTATCTTCATCAAATTTATAGTATCCTCCAATATCCACGGCGCTACCTTGGGTTTTTAAAAGCTCTAAATTTATCTTTGACTCACTGTTTTTAAGGTTAAATGCAAGGTCTGAGTAGATGCTTGATAGCTCTGTTTTTGTAAGTTCTTCTGCAAAATACATAGCAAGATAAAAATGGCTATTTCTGTTGTCAGGTTCGCCAACTTTTCTACTTGGGCTTTTGTCTTCTTTTAAAAATCTACTAACTGCTTTATCAAGTGCAACACTTAGAATTTGAGCATTTTTAGAATTTTTAACTTTTGCAAAGTGTTCTAAGCTAACGATAAGAGCCATAAATTCGCCCAAACTATCCCATCTAAGGTGATTTTGACTTATTAGTTGTTCTACATGCTTTGGTGCTGATCCGCCTGCTCCAGTTTCAAACATACCACCACCACTTAAAAGCGGAACTATGGATAGCATTTTTGCACTTGTGCCAAGCTCTAAAATAGGATATAGATCAGTTAAATAGTCACGTAAAACGTTTCCTGTAACTCCTATGACATTTTTCCCATCTCTTATGATTTTGTTAGTTTTAAGAGTTGCTATTTTGGGATCTAAAATCTCTATATCAACTCCGCTTAAATCATAGTTTTTAAGTTCATTTTCAACTATTTGACGGATATTTTGGTCGTGAGCTCTGTTGTCATCAAGCCAAAAAATAGCTTTTTCACCTGTAAGTTTTGCTCTATCTACTGCAAGTTTTATCCAGTTTTTTATAGGAGCATCTTTAGCTTGAGTCATTCTAAAAATATCACCATCTTCAAGTTCAAATTTAAAAATTTCATTATTGTTGTTATCTGTTACTGATATTTTTCCACGACTTTGCATAACAAATGTTTTATCGTGGCTTCCATACTCTTCAGCTTTTTTTGCCATTAAACCGATATTTGTTACTGAGCCAATAGTAGCTGGGTTAAGCACTCCATTTTCTTTAAGATCTGTTATCATGGAGTCATAAATAACAGCGTAACTTTTATCAGGAATGACAGCTAAAGTCTCTTTTAGGTTGCCATTTTTATCCCACATACATCCACTATTTCTAAGCATTGCAGGCATAGAAGCATCGATAATAACATCACTTGGAACATGTAAATTCGTAATTCCTCTGTCGCTATTTACCATATTTAAACTTGGACGTTTATCTAAGATTTCATTGTATTTAGCATAAATTTTATCTTTTATATCTAAATTTTCAATTTTTATAAAAAGATCTCCAAGCCCGTTGTTTGGGTTAACTTCTGCTATTTTTAGCTCTTCTTTAAACTCGCTAAATATCTCATCAAAAAAGATTTTTACAAAATGCCCAAATATAACTGGATCGCTAACTTTCATCATTGTAGCTTTTAAGTGAACTGAGTATAAAAGATCTCTATCTTTAGCGTAATTTATACTTTGAGCTATAAATTTATCAAGCTCTTTTACACTCATAAATGTAGCATCAACTACCTCACCTTTTTCTATATCAAGCTCTTTTAAAACTGTTTTTTCGCCACTTTCTGAGGTAAATTCAACTTTTAAATTTGTCGGTTTGTTAAACAGATGAGATAGCTCATTTGAGTAAAAATCACCACCTTGCATATGATAAACTTCTGTTTTAACATCTTTATTCCATACTCCGTTATTGTGAGGATTTGCTTTAGCATACTCTTTGATAGCTGACGCGGCGCGTCTTATGCTATTTCCCTCTCTAAGAACTGGATTTACAGCACTTCCTAAAACTTTTGCATATCTATCCTTAATATCTTGATCTTTTTTAGTTTTAACTTCATTTGGGTAATTTGGTATATCAAAACCTTTATTTTGTAGCTCTTTTATGCAAGCGACAAGCTGTGGTAAGGATGCTGATATATTTGGGAGTTTTATGATATTTGCCTCATCTTTTTGAGTTAATTCGCCTAGTTTTTTTAAGTTATCTTCAACTTTTTGTTCAGCTTTTAAATTTTCAGGGAAATTTGCTAAAATTCTACTAGCAAGTGAGATATCAACCAACTTTAGATTTATATTAGCTTTTCTTAAAAATGCCTTTATAATGGGATAAAAAGAGTAAGTTGCTAGTGCTGGAGCTTCATCGGTGTATGTGTAAATTATCATTCTTGTCCTTTATATATTTTTGTAATTTTACCATAATTTTAAGCTATTTCTTTAAATTTCTTTGAATTCTAACCTGCTCATTATGCTCTTTTAGCGTTTTTGTAAAGACGTGTTTGCCTGTTTGTATGTCTCTCATAAAATATAGATATTTTGTCTGTGCTGGATTTAGAGCTGCTTTTATAGCCTCGGTCGATACTGTACAAACAGGACTTTGAGGCAGTCCTTCATAAATATATGTGTTAAATTTAGTTGTATCATTACGAATTCTCTCAGGAGTCACTCTTTGATGAGAAAATTCACCATAGTTAAGAGTGCCATCCATTTGGAGCTTCATACCAAGTTTTATGCGATTATCAATGACTGAACTTACGATAGACATCTCACTAACATCTGCGGCTTCTTTTTGAATAACAGATGCTTTGCTTATCACTTTTAACCATTCTATTTTACTCTTAATTCCCGCTTCTTTTGCTAAATTTTTATGAATTTCATCTGAGGTTTTAACTAAATTTGAGATGATACTCTTCTCGTTTAAACCCCTTGCCATATGATAAGTTTCAGGGATTAAAAAACCTTCATAAAAAGGAGCAGTAGCGTTGTATTCGCTCTCTAAAATAGTCAAATTTAGATCTTTTGTTTTAGATAACTCCTTTAAAAACATAATAGTTGTTTCGCCTGGTATAAGTGTGATATCGACCATATCGGGTTTTGCAGTAGTAAGTTTATAGAAAAAATCGATCTTTGTTAGGTCTTTATTTCCAAGATCTATATATCCGCTTTGAGGAATTCCAATATAGGATAAAATTCTTGGATCCAGCGGTGTGGCATTTAAATTTTGCTTTGAAAAATGTGCTATAATCTTAGTAGCACTTCCTTGTGGTACGTTAATAATACCTTTAAAAGGAACGTTTGAAGTGATATCGTATATGAAAGTTAAAAGTAAGATGAAAATAATATCGACTATAATAAATATAATTTTAATAACAGTAGTCATTTTAGTATTGATCCTTTCATTTATTTTTATCACGCTAAAGCATGGTATCAAAATAGACAATTTTAAACATGATAATTTTAGTATAGAAAGATTATATATAAAATTAGAAAAAAAGTTAATACTTAATGCGAAAAATATCCAAATTCACGACCCAAAAGAGAAAAATAGTCCCAAAAAAAGATATTCTACTAAAGAGATAGATGAGATAGTTAAAAATTTCAAGTATGTGAAAATGCTATTTGAAGAGATATATATAAAAGAGTTAGATATCTTAAATAACAAAATTTCAGCTCTTTATAAAAACGACATGATCTATATCGATACTCCTTATCTTACATTAGATACTAAGTTAGATGAAAAAGAAAATGAGTATATAGTTGCTATAAATGAGTTAAGATTTAAAGATTTTAATACTGTAATCGCTGGAAATGGTAAAGTAAATTTACTCGAAGATATTTACTTTTTTGATGGATTTTTTGTCTGTCATGAAATTTCGGGAAAGCTTGACTTTGCTATGAAAAACTATCTGTTAGAGTATAAGATAAGTAATGCAAATGCCGATAGTATAAAGGATTTTGTAGATAACCTTAGTAAGATGATAGGGAATTTTGATAATAGTTCAAAATGGATATATGGAAAAGTTATAGCTGAGGAGTACTTTTTAGAGAGTTTAGAGGGAAAATTTAACCTTAAAACGCTTGATTATATGCCACTTCATATAAGAGGAAAAGCTAGAGTAAAAAACGCATATATTCACTTTAAAGATACTATTCCTGCAGTTGTTGCTGATAGTGCTTTGATAGAGTATAAAAACGACAACTTATATTTTGATATAAAAAATCCAACATATGAAAGCAAAGATTTAAATGGCAGTAAGGTTTGGCTTGAAAATCTTGCTGTTGGAAATACTGAAGTTTATATTGATATCAAAACTGATAGTATGCTTGATAAAACAGTTCTTGATATGTTAAAAGCACTTAAATTAAATGTCCCACTTGAGCAAAAAAGCGGAGAATTGTTAAGTGAAATTCTTATAAAATACACTATCTACAATGAGAATATAGAGGCTTTAGGAAATTTTATGCTAAAAGATGCAAATATAGAAATTTCAGGAGCTCCATTTTACTCTAAAAGTGCGTCCATCGTACTTGATAACTCACTTGTTATGATAAATAACGCAAGTCTTACAATGAGCGATATTTTTAGCGCCAAAGAGATAAATGGACCTATAAATTTAGATGAAAACGAAGCGAAATTTCAGGCGAAATTTGAGTATGTAGATTTAGATGAAATTTTTCTAAGAAAAGAATTTAACTCAGATGTTAGTATAAATTTTAAAGATGAAAAAAGCACTTTTATAGATGTTGATACTCTAAAATTACATATAAACTTATCTAAAAATGGCGGTTTGTTTACACTACCAAATATAAATACTTTTCTTGACTATTCGCCTATTCTTTCAAAGCTTGGTGTCAAAAGTGGTGATGTTAGCGTAGAAAGTGAAAATTTCAAAACATTTCATGTAAATGCAAGTAATGTAAATTTTAATGTTCCTTTTGTTATAAATGGGGCAACTCCTTACTCTAATGATAGTTTTTCTATAACTATTAATTCAAACTATATATCTGGAAAAAGTCTTAGTCAAAAACTAAATTTCAGCGTTAAAGGTGATGATATAGATGTAGATTTAAAAGGACTCGATCTTGTTTTGCTCTTAAAAGATAGTACTCAAGGAGAAGGTTTTCCTAATGTAAATTTTAGCGCTACAAACTCAAATATAATCTTTAAAGATATAAACAAAACGCTAAATTTGAACTCATATAGTGGAAATTTGTATAAAAAAAGAGTTAAATTTAGTGGCAAAGTTATCCCACAAGGAGATATATTTTTTGAAACAAATCCTGATATTATCGTCTTAAATGCTACAAATTTAACGGGCTTAAGTATAAATAAATTTTTAGGCTCACAAAGTTTTAGCGGTGGAAGTTTTGTTATAAAAGCTGTTGGAAATGACTTAAATGACTTTAGAGTTGAGATTTCAATGAAAGATACACATCTAACAGACTTTATCATATACCAAAAACTTTTATCATTTCTTGATACTATTCCCTCTCTTTTAAAGCTAAAAACTCCTGATTTTAACGATGAAGGATTTACGGTAAAAGATGGAACTCTTTATTTTTCAAAAAAAGGCGATATTCTTCAGGTGCAAGGTATGAATTTTATGGGTTCAAGTGCTGATATAGCAGGTGTTGGAGATGTCAATCTTAAAACCGGCAAGATAAATATCGACCTTGAAATTATATATTTAAAAGCGGCAAGTGGGATTATCGATTATATTCCTATTCTTAATCAAATTTTACTAGGAAAAGATCGTACAATTTCTACTGTTGTTAAAGTGCGAGGAACTATCCAAAATCCTACATATGAGACTGCTATTATCAGTGATGTGCTTATGACACCTATAAATATCATTAAAAATACTATCCAACTTCCTATCTCATTTTTTGATTAAATTTATGGTATAATTTTCAATACTAAATTTATCAAAGAGGTTATATGAAGTATAAACTTGACTGCAAGGATAGTTTTGAAAACTCTATGCTTTTCTGGCTAAGTAGATATATAAAGTATAAACTTAGTTCATTATCAAACAAAGAATTAAAAGATCCAAAAGCGTTAAATTCTGTAAATTTTGCACTTACAAAGGGTGTTGAAGAGATTGAAGAACTTGACGGGCTTGTAAAAGTTGCTCGAAATGCTGGAATGAGTGGTATAAATACATACTTTAATCCACTAAAAAAAATCTATGAAACAGTTATGTTTTATGAGCTTACAAGCTTAAAACAGATAGATGAGGAGTTTTTGAGTGAAGTTTTAGCTAGTGTAACTGGAGGACTTAGCGATGCAACAAAGAAAAATTATCGTATAGCAGTGATAAATTTTTTCGGATATCTTGATAGACAAAATGAAGAAAATGGAACTTCTCATAACTTTGGAATCGAGCTTAAAAATTGGGGTGGGATTAGTGGATATAGTGGCACAAAACTTCCTGAGTTTATGAGTGAAGATGAGGTTAAAGAGTTTTTAGAAGCTGTAGAAAACTGTGATTTTAGGAAAAATACGGATAGAAATAAACTAGTAGTAAAAGTTATTATATTTACAGGTATTAGAGTTAGTGAGGCGTTAAACCTTAAATTTAAAGACATCAGTCAAGAAGATGATTTTTTTATATTTCGCATACGTGGCAAAGGCAATAAATACCGAGTCGTCATGATAAAAGCTCACCTTATTAAAGAGCATCTTAACGCCCTACCTACACACTATGACAACAAAGATGGATATATCTTTATCAACTCAAAAGCAAAGCCTTTAACTCAAGCTTATGTAAGTCGTATAGTAGAGCAAATTTTATTTAAAGCCGGCATAAGAAAGTCTAAAAACGGCGCTCATATGCTAAGACACACCTTTGCAACAATGCTCTACAAAAAGCACAAAGATCTAGTTTTAGTCCAAGAAGCTTTAGGTCATGCGAACTTAAACACAAGCAGAATTTACACTCACTTTGATAGTGATAAATTAAAGTTAGCAGCTGGGGTAGCTGAAGATTTAGCTAAAAATATAAAAAACTAATCTACTTCCTGCTTTATTAGTTGATAAAAATCAATTAAATTTAGTGGAATTTACAATACACTCATACAACATATCAAATTTAGGAGAATAATATGAGTTTAGATGAAAAAAATACTTTAGAGATGTTTTGTTATCAATGTGAAATGAGAACGCCCGGTGGATGCGGGTCAAAGGGACAAAGTAAAGGAACTTGTGGCAAGAATTCAACTCTATCGAGTTTGCAAGATTCTATGATATTTGGCCTTAAAGGATTGAGTGCTTACCGTGAACACGCACATGAGCTTGGTGCTGATACAAGTAATGTTGATACAATCATAGCTAAAACGCTCTATTTTACGCTTACAAATTCAAATTTCAACTTTGATGAGCATATAGCTCAACTTTTAGAAGTTGGCTCTGCTGGTGTTGAGATGATGGATATTTTGAGCAACTCACATACATCTGTTTTGGGCACTCCAAGTCCTGTTAGGGTTACTCAAAATAAAGCTGAAGGTAAAGCTATACTTGTTAGTGGACACAACTTGCATGCACTCAAAGAGCTTTTAGAACAGACCAAAAATAAAGGGATAAATATCTATACTCACTCTGAGATGCTTCCAGCTCACGGATATCCTGAGCTTAACAAATACTCTCATCTTAAAGGAAATATCGGAAAAGCATGGTTTGATCAGACTAAGCTTTTTAACGATTTTAAAGGCGCTATTTTGATGACAACAAACTGTATTGTTCCACTTCGTAAAAATTGTGAGTATAGTGATAGACTCTTTGGCTACTCTATCGCTGGAACTGACGGGATAGCACATATCCAAAATGATGATTTTACGCCGATCATAGAAAAAGCGCTTTCGCTTCCTGACATAGAAGGTTTTGATAGTGATGAAACACTTATAACTGGTCACCACTATAAGGCTATTTTGCCGATGGCTAAAGAGATTATAGAAGCTATTAATTCTAATAAAATTCGCAAATTTTTTGTAATAGCAGGATGTGATGCTCCGGGCAAAGGACGAAACTATTACCGTGAATTAGCACTTAGTTTGCCAAAAGATTGCATAGTTTTAACTTCAAGTTGTGGTAAATTTCGCTTTAATGACCATGATTTTGGCTTTATAGAAGGCACACAAATACCTCGCTACATAGACTTAGGACAGTGTAATGATAGTAATGGCGCTGTGATGATAGCAACAGCTTTAAGCGAAGCAACTGGCATAGCTATAAACGAACTTCCCCTTTCAATAGTCTTAATGTGGATGGAACAAAAAGCAGTTATCATTTTGCTTGCACTTTTATCTCTTGGAGTTAAAAATATCCATGTTGGGCCAACTGTGCCTGAATTTTTTAATGATGAGGTTCTTGACTTTTTAGTAGAAAAATTTAACTTAACTCTTATAAGTGGTGATGCAAAAGCTGATTTAGAAAAATTTCTAAGTTAAATTTTTTTAATCTAATCTTTTAGATATCCAACCTTTAAGAGCTTGGATATCTACAATGATAAAAGTTTAAAAGCTAATATTTTCCCTAAAAATATAGAAATTTTAATACTTTATTTGATAAAAATAATTTAAATATTATATTCAATAATATTTAAATTATTTAAGTTAAATTCCTCTATTTTTAGTCAAAAAACTTGACAATTAAACTTTTTATATGTATAATTATGTTTCTTTAATTTTATTGGGGTATCGCCAAGTGGTAAGGCAATTGGTTTTGGTCCAATCATCCAGAGGTTCGAATCCTCTTACCCCATCCAGTAGTTTTATCTTAAGGATATCTTTATCTTGTTTAGATAGAATGAAAATTATCGCAGAATGGAGCAGTGGTAGCTCGTCGGGCTCATAACCCGAAGGTCGGGGGTTCAAGTCCCTCTTCTGCAACCATACACTATAAAATCTAAAAATAACTTTAAGAATAATAATTTAAAGCTTTTATACTTTTTAAGTTTATTAGATTATTTAGCAGAGCATTTTATATTTTTAACTATATCATCGACTATTTTTTTAACTGCATCTTTTTTTAAAACACCATTTAAGTTTTTACTTACATTTGCTACATCATAGTCTAAAATTTCACGTAAAATTAAGCTTTTAGTAGCTTTTTCTTGTCTGTATATTTTAGCTAAATTTTCATCAGCCAAAAATTTAGCATTAAAGTACTGATGGTCATTTGCCGCGTGTGGAAATGGTATAAAAATAGCTGGAAGTTGGTTTGCACATAGTTCCCATAGTGTAGATGCTCCACTT
>JAAYFN010000102.1 GCA_012728225.1 Campylobacter sp. | reverse complement strand
TTTAATCGCTAAAAAAAGCTCTTCTTTACTCTTAAAACTCGCTATATCATCATCTAGTTCAAGCTCTCTTATAAGTGCTTTTTGTGCATCGTCTCTTTGTTTACTAAATACTGCGTCGTAAAAATCTACATGAGTTGTAAAATAACCTCTTTTTAAACTCTCTTTAATAATTTTTAAAAAATCTACATTTAACGCTAAAGTTTTAAGTACCTCAAGCTCTCCATAGTCTTTTTTAGGCTTTGCTTTTAAAGCATCACTAACTTTTTCGTTAGATTTTTTTTCTCTATTTTGCCTGAAATTTGATATAGTAAAAGAGTCTATATCGATACTTAAAACTCTAGCTACTAAATTTTTATATGAATCAGCAACAATCGGTGTTAACAAGCTTGTAAATTTCCTAACCTCATCTAGGGCGTTTTGTTTTTGCAAAGGGCGTGCTATCTCAAATTCATCTATTATCTTTCGTATCACAAACTCGCCACCTTCCATGCGTTTGTTTAAAATTCTCTCTAGCTTATCTATCTCTCCAGCTTGCACAAGATCAGCTGGATCTGCACCATCTGGTATGATAACCACACTTACATCAATACCATTTATCATAAGCAAACGTGCACTTTTGATAGCTGCATTTCCTCCTGCACTATCACCATCAAAACAGAGTATTGCCCTTGCGCCACTCCTTTTCAATAAAGGAAGATGTTTTTCAGTAAGAGCAGTTCCTAAAACAGCTACGGCATTTGTAAAGCCTGCTTTATGGAGCATTATCGTATCCATATAGCCTTCTGTTATCAAAATTTCACCGCTTTTATAGATACTCTCTTTTGCGATATGATAAGCATAAAAAACCCTTGACTTATCAAAAACTCTTGATTCAGGTGAATTTACATATTTAGCAGGATGATCACTTATAGTTCGCCCACCAAAGCCTATAAGTTTGCCTGTGTGGTTTTTGATAACAAAGGTGATGCGCTCTATAAAACTAGCATAAACACCACCTTCATTTTGCTTAACGATACCTACATCAAGCGCGTCTTTTATAGAAATTTTCTCATTTTCTAATAAATTTATAGTGTGATTTGACTCAGGCGCAAAACCTAGCTCAAATTTCTCTATAAGCTTATCATCAAAACCTCTTAAATAGAGATAATTAAGTGCTTTTTTATTTTGATAAAGACAAAATTTATAGTATTGATCAACTGTTTCTAGCACTTTAGGATCAGTTTTTTGCTCACTGTTATGTTCATTTGTGTACTCAAGTGTGAAATTTTGTATATTTGCTAACTTTTCTACAGCTTCTGGAAAATTTAGATGCTCATACTCTTTTATAAAATTTATAGCATCCCCGCCAGCTTTACATGAAAAACAGTGATATATCCCGAGTTCAGAATTTACGCTCATGCTTGGATTTCTATCATCATGGAAAGGACATATCCCTACAAAATTTCGTCCACTCCGCTTTAAATTTATATAAGTTCCAACAACATCTACGATATCAGTAACTTCTAGAAGTTTTTCTATACTTTCACGCTTAATCATAAGCAAGATTATACTTAAATTTGCTATAATTAACATAAATTTTAATAAAGAGGAAATTTGGATAATTTTTTCATAGAGCATAGAGATCCGATATTTGGTATTATTATATTTATATTTTCTGGTCTTATAATTGCCATATTTAGCTATCTTTGGGGTGTTTTTAGCAAAAAAGATGATAAAAGCAAGATAGAAAATTTTGTTAAAAGATTTAACTCTAAAAAAGGCATAAGCACTAAGTATAAAGAGCTTTTAAGAAGTGGCGAGATAGGAAATGATGCACTTAGTATACTTGCAAATGTATTTAGTAAAAGTGGAGATTTTGAAAATGCGATAAATGTCTATTTAATCACTTTAGAAAACATTAAAGATAAAAAAGAGCAGATATTTATCCTCACCGAACTTGGCAAAATTTACTTTAATGCAGGATTTCTTAAAAAAGCTGAAGAGGTGCTACTTAAAAGTGTGGAACTAAGCCCTAGAAATGAGACTGCACTTAAATATCTAAGCGTTATATATGAACGTCTTAAAATGTTTGATAGAGAGCTTATAGTTCTTGACGCACTTAAAGAACAAGGCGTTGATATCAATAAAAGCTGGGAATTTGTTAACGCTCAAATCATTGCAAATGACACCACTCTTAGTTTTGATAAAAAGATTAAAACGATATCTAAATTTGACTCACATCAAATTTCACGCTTTATCTTTGAGCTTTATATACAAAACAAAGAACCACTTTTAAAGATAAAGAAATTTCCTCAACTTAAAGACGCTATCGATCTTCTTTGGCGCCTAGATGAAGCTGTAAATTTAAAAGATCCTGAGTATAAAGCGCTTTTTTATGCTAAAAATTTAACTGATAAATATGAAAAAAGTAGCTTTTTTGAGATAGAGGCTATATCTATGATGAGAAATTCTGGATATTTTTTAGCTGATCTAAACTTTAAATATATCTGTACTGAGTGCAAAAACAGCTTACCTTCGTTTTTTTATCGCTGTCCGATATGCTACTCTTTAAAAGAGATTAAAATAGTACCTCGCATCACAAGGAAAGATAATGAAATCGATATGCCTTTTTAGTGATGGATCGTGCCTTGGAAATCCTGGAGCTGGCGGATGGGCCTATATACTTCGTTTTGGAAAACATGAGAAAAAAACAAGTGGTGGCAGCGAAAACACCACAAACAATAAAATGGAATTAACTGCCGTTATAGAAGCTCTTAAAGTGCTTAAAGAGCCGTGTAAAATCGATCTTTATACCGATAGTAGTTATGTGGCAAATGCTATAAACTCATGGCTTGATGGGTGGATTAAAAAAGATTTTAAAAACATTAAAAACCCTGAGCTTTGGAAAGAGTATTTAGAGGTCGCAAACCCGCACCAAATCAAAGCTTGGTGGGTAAAAGCTCACAATGGTCACCCTGAAAATGAAGAGTGTGATGATATGGCAAAAGCTGAAGCTTTAAAGATAAAATTTAAAGGATAAAGTATGTTAGAAAATTTAGGTTATAAATTTAAAGATACAGATCTACTAAGAAGATCTCTAACACATAAAAGCGCTAAAAAACCTTACAACAACGAACGCCTTGAATTTTTAGGTGATGCTGTTATGGATCTCATAGTAGCTGAGTATCTTTGTGAGAAATTTCGTCTTATACCAGAAGGCGATCTTTCAAAACTTAGAGCTGCTTTAGTTAATGAGATAAGCTTTGCAAATTTAGCTAAAAAACTAAACTTAGGCTCTTATATCATCATCTCAAATGCAGAAGAACATAACAATGGACGAGAAAAAAATTCTATTCTCTCAGATGCATTCGAGGCATTAATGGGAGCTATTTACCTAGAAAGCGGACTTAAAACAGCTAAAGATGTTGCTATAAAACTGCTCGAAGATGAGTATGAAGATATAAGTTTAAAAGCACTTGCAAAAGACTACAAAACAGCTCTTCAAGAGCTTACTCAAGCTAAATTTGGCGTCACTCCTGAATACAAACTTATCTCAACAAGCGGACCTGATCATAAAAAAGATTTTAAAATGGCTGTTTTTTTAGAAGATTCACTTTACGGTGAAGCAGTTGGTAAAAGCAAAAAAGATGGTGAACAAAAAGCTGCTAAAATAGCTATAGAAAACATTCAAAAGAGTAAACAATGAATACATTTGGCACAAAACTAAGACTTACAACTTATGGAGAAAGCCACGGAGATGCTATCGGTGGAATTTTAGATGGTCTTCCTAGTGGCATTAAAATAGATATGGAGTTTTTACAAAGTGAACTTAACAAAAGAAAACCAGGTGGCAAATTTGCAACATCAAGAAAAGAAGATGATGAAGCTCAAATTTTAAGTGGTATTTTTGAAGGCATTAGCACAGGCACTCCAATAGGAATTCTCATACCAAACATAGATCAAAAAAGCAAAGACTACTCAAACATAAAAGATATCTTTCGCCCAGGTCATGCT
>JAAYFN010000101.1 GCA_012728225.1 Campylobacter sp. | reverse complement strand
GTAAATCCACGAAATTTTAGCTTTACAACTTTAAAGATAGTATGCTCTTACTCTGTTTTTATATTTATAGGGATGGTTGCGACACAAATAAATTGGAACGCAGGTCAGTTTATCATAGGAATATTTTTAGGCTCAAAAGAGGTTGCTATCTACTCTATAGCGATGATTATAGATACATCTTTTATCTCACTAGCCAGCGCTATAAGAGTGGCTTTGTTGCCTAAAATTACAAAAATGGTTTCATTAGGAGCTACAAATATAGAGCTAGCAGATGAGATGATTAAAATCGGCAGGCTTCAACAATATATAATTTTTTTAGTATTGGCTGGGTTTATACTGTTTGGACAAAGCTTTATATATTTTTGGGCGGGAAAAGACTATGGGGATGCTTATGTATTAACACTTTTATCAATGTTTCCTCTTTCTATACTTTTGATACAAAATTTAGGTCTTAACATAATGCAAGCAAAAAACAAATACGCCTTTAAAGCTATAATCACGCTAATTGGAGCTATTTTAACAATAATCATCTCTATATTTACTGTTAAGAAATTTGGATATTATGGCGTTGCTTTTGCTACTGGGGTTATGATATTATTGACACAATGTATAATTATGAATATATACTATCAAAAAAAACTAGGGTTAGATATAAAACGATTTTGGGGTAATATTTTTAAAATTTCAACTCCTTTATTTTTGCTTTTTCTTGTTTCATACGCTATAAAATTCTACTTTGGTTTAAATGGAAAAATGCACTTGTTTTTAGGAATTCCTATCTTTACGATACTATACTGTATAATCTCTTACTTTTTATCAATGAATAGATATGAAAAAGACATAATCTACTCAATCTTCAATAAAATAAAAAATAGATAAAATGACTTTAAGGACAATTAAGTCAAGTTTTAGTACAATAAAGATCAATTTGTATATAAAAAGGCATAAACAACATGATAAAAATAAGCACAATTTTAGTTAAAATTTAATAAAACAAAGCATAGCAGAGAGTATATGAAAAGCACTTCTAGTTATAAAATCAATACAAATAAGATAATAACTTTGCTTTTTTTTATATCTATTTTTTTAATACCTTTTGATAGCTTTCCTTTATTTCCAGGCAACTCAGTATATCGTCCAATTTCATTTTTTCCTATAATAATTGCTTTTTTATTGATGCTAACAACATTTAAATTAACTAAATTTTCTATTTTATTAACGTTTGTTACTTTATTTGTTCTGCTTTACTCTATATCGATAAGTTATATTTTTTTTGACAACCTTTCGCACATTAAAAAAACTATTATAACACTGTTATTGTTTATAACAATGCTATCAGTATACTATGAAACTATTAGATATAACCTAAATACAAACCCTAAAATGTTTTTTTTAAAATTAGGCAATTGGTCTTTTTACTCACTAGTATTTATCTCAACGATCGGTCTCATGCAGTTTTTTATGAAGCTTGGACTTTTTCCTAAAAACATATCAGAACAAATCACTTTATTGTTTTCTTATAGGACAGTCAACAGAATGCAGATGGTTTCTGGAGAACCGGCAAATATGGTTCGCAACCTTCTTTTTTTAGGGATACTAATATACTTTTTTTATCACGGTAGATATAGAAAAATTTCTTTATTTGCTTTGGTTTTTTTCTTATTAGTAAGTGGATCTACATTTGGATATCTAACTATATTTTTATTTATTTTAGTTTATATGCTACTGTTTAAACCACTATTGATATTTAACATTAAAACTATTTTTATATTTTTATGTATGGCTTTTTCTCTATATTTTTTAATGCAAACTTTTTTAGATGATTACACTCTTGGAAAAATAAATATTGTCTTACAGCTACTATTTAATGCCAATATCGATACTTTAATAAAAATAGTTAGTTCTGATGGATCAGCTTTTCAAAGGATTATGAATCCTATCATTGGCTTTATGTCAGGAAGTTCAACAAACTATCTTGGAACTGGCATAGACGGGTATAGATATATTTATCCTATTTATATCAATGAACATTTTCAATTTGCTTTGGAATTTTCACAAGTATATGATGCAGTTGTTGGAGAAACTTATATAACTCCAAAATCTTTATACGCTAAAGTATATGCGGAATTAGGAATTTTACCATTTATATTTTTTATTTCATACTTAATTTATCTATACATCTCAATCAAAAAACTAAGAAAAAAGCTTTTTTTACCTGCTATGTATTCGCTATCTATCGTATATATACTAAATACAGATAGTATAATTTATTTAAACTATTTTTTTATGATAACCCTTATTCATTTAACAATAAATTTTATCCGTCAAAATAGTAAATTTGAATTTACTACAGAAAGAAAATCCACAATTAAAAGAAGAAAAAGCCCCTAAAAGCTTGCAAACTTAGATATAATTATAAAAAAGTAATTTATAAGTAAAAGATAAAATTTTGATAAACAATATAGAGTTTAAAAAAGGTAGTTGATGAGAAAAGTAGGATTAATAACATTTCATAATGCGTTAAATTATGGTGCTGCACTTCAAGCTTATGCCACACAAAAATATATAAATCAACTCGGCTACGACTGCGAAATAATCGATTATATAAACGATACAAGAGCAAAATCATATGATATGAAATTTCAAATATCTCAAGAACTAAAAAACAGAAATATCAAAATGGCTATTAAGATGTTTTTTGGAGCTATTTTTATGAATGCTAGACGAAAAAGTTTTCAAGATTTTTATGCAAAACATACTAAAAAAACATCTAAAACATACAAAACTCCTGAAGAGATCAAAGCTATCAATGATGATTTTGATTTTTTTGTTGCGGGAAGTGATCAAGTATGGAATCCCAAAAACAATGGAAAAGATAGTTCATATCTACTTGGATTTGTCAAAGACAGTAAGAAAAAAATTTCATATGCTTCAAGCTTTGGAGTAAGCAAAATCCCACAAGATTTGCTTCAAGTTTATAAAGAGTGCCTTTTGAGTATAAATTCTTTATCTACTAGAGAACAAATAGGTGTTAGTATCATAAAAGAACTAACCCAAAAAGACTCAGAGCTTGTGTTAGATCCAGTATTTTTACTATCAAAAGAGCAGTGGATACATTTAGCTACAAATCAAAAAAAATCAACTAAAAAAATATTTGTCTATACTAATAAAAAAAATCAATATGAAGAGCTTATCTCAAGCACAAAGTTAAATATAAATGGCTATAAGGTACATAAAATAAGTCGTTTTTTAGGACTAAAAGATTTTATCGATCCAGATGTTAAGATAGATTATTCTATAACTCCTCAACAATTTCTTTCAAATATTTTAAATTCAGATCTGGTAATAACAGCATCTTTTCACTGTGTGGCGTTTTCTATAATACTACAAAAAAGATTTATAGCGATTTTAACTGGAGATGAAGGAAGAGACGAAAGGATAAAAAATCTCCTAAAAATAACTGGGTTAGAAACAAGGATATATAACAAAAACATGACAGAAAAAGATATATATGAAGATATAGATTATGATAAAGTTCAACAAAAGCTACAAACACATATAAAAAAATCAAAAGAATTTCTAAAAAAGAGTTTAAATGAAGATACTAAATGATATATCACTAAAAAAATACACAACAATTAAAATAGCAGGAGTGGCAAAAGAGCTATTTTTCCCACAAAGCGAAAAAGATCTTAACGACTGGTTTAAGAAAAATAAAAACTCTCCACTTTATATACTAGGTGGTGGCTCAAATCTACTTATAAATGATGAAAAGATATTTGAAAAAGTACTTTGTCTAAAAGAGCTAGATACAAGAATCATCAAACTAGAAGATGGAAGATACTACGTTGGAGCTTCTGTTTTCTTGCCTAAGTTTATAAAAACTATAAATAAAGATGGATTTGGAGGCATAGAGTATCTATTTTCCGTTCCTGCGCTTATAGGAGGAGCTATCTTTATGAATGCAGGCAGGGGTAAAAAATACAACTTATCTATAAGTGATTATATTGAAGATGTTATTGTATATGACTACGCTTTAAATGAAAAAAAAGTTTATAAAAAAGAAGAGTGCTATTTTGGCTATAGAAATTCTAGATTTAAAAATGAAAAAAGTATAATTTTAGGTGCAAATTTTAAATTTGATAGTTTTCCCATAGAAGAACTAGATCAAAAAAGAAAAGAGAGAGTTTCTTTAGCTAAAAAAACACAAGACTCAAGGGGTGGATATAACTTCGGTTCAGTTTTTAAGAAAAACAACAAATACATAATGAAGTTGGTAAAAATTCTTCCTATAGGCTATAAAAATGGTGTTTCATTTTCATCTAAAACATCAAATTGGCTTATCAACAAAGGAGATGGAACCTTTAAACAAGCCATTAAACTTATTAATTTTGTAGAAATACTTCATAAAATTCTTTTTTTAAAAATTGAAAAAGAGATAATTATTTGGGAATAATTTAGGAGATTATAAATGACCAACCTAGTTTCAATCATCATGCCATCATACGATTCAGAGAAATTTATAGCCAAGTCTATAAACTCAGCACTTAGTCAAACATACTCAAATTTAGAACTCATCATAGTTGATGACTGCTCTTTTGATAACTCTAACGACATCATAGAGCAATACGCCAAGCAAGATAGCAGAGTCAAACTAATCAAACTAGACCAAAACTCAGGACCAGCAGTAGCTAGAAACAAAGCTATAGAAAGCGCAAACGGCGACTACATAGCATTTCTAGACTCAGATGATTTGTGGGACAAAGATAAAATTGAAAAGCAACTTAAATTTATGCAAGATAATGATTTAGCTTTTACCTACTCTTCATATAGGCTTATAGATGAGGATGACAAAGAGTTAGGAAATTTTACAACAACTCCTGAAGTTACCTACGAAAATCTACTTAAAACCAATAGTATAGGCTGTTTAACAGCTATATATGATGTAAAAAAACTAGGTAAAGTTTATATGCCTTTGATACTTAAAAGACAAGATTATGGCTTATGGCTTAAAATTTTAAAGCAGATAAACTCATCAAAAGGAATTTTAGACTCTTTAGCTACATATAGAATTCGTAAAAACTCAGTATCTTCCAACAAACTTAAAGCAGCTAAATATCAGTGGAAAATTTATACAGAAGTCGAAAAATTAGGTATTATAAAAAGCTCATATTACTTCATTCATTATGCTATAAATGGTATTTTTAAGTATAAATAGCTGTAAATGACAGCACATAGGCAAATTTAGACTCTATAGGCCCTTTTTCTTAAACACTATCCCTATGGTCATAAATATAATCTTTATCTCTAGCCACAGTGACCAGTGTTTGATATAGTATAGATCGTACATAAGCTTTTGTTTTGCATCTTCCTCGTTTTCGCCATACGGATAGTTTACTTGAGCCCAGCCAGTGATACCAGGAGCTACTAAGTGACGTTCGTTGTAGTAAGGGATCTGCTTTTCATATCTTCTTACTAGTATATCCCACTCAGCTCTTGGCCCTATTAAATGCATCTCCCCTTTTAAGATATTTTTATACTGTGGTATCTCATCTATCCTAGCTTTACGCATAAAGTTGCCAAAATCATACACTCTTTTATCTTCTTTTTGCGTGTATGGATTAAATTCTGAATTTTCATGCATAGTGCGATATTTATAGCATTTAAAAGTTTTGGTATTTTGTCCTACTCTGTTTTGAATAAAATACACAGGCCCGGGCGACTGCTCTTTGATCTTTTTTTTGACATATGGTGATATAGCTAAATTTATAAGCCCCAAAGCTCCAGCACCAGCTATATCTATGATACGCTTTAAGGTGTATTCTATCTTGTTATATGGCTGTATATATGCCAAAAAATCCACACTAGTATTATCATCAGGCATATAGCACTTTTTAAGCACCTTCTCCATAAACTGCTCTATGGTGATGATTTTCAGTCCAGTTTTGCGCGTACGAAACTGTATGAGAGTAAGATATCTGATGATTTTCGGGTCAAAGCTAGCTGAAGTATTGAGTATTATGTATTTGTACTTCTTAGTCCTGATGAAATTTCCAAGCTCTTTTCGCACATCTTTGAAGTCACGCTTCCTGTAAACAACTACATCTATATGATCAAATTTTTTATGAAGTTCAACCATTTCGCGTTGAGTAAATTTATGCTTTCTGCCAAGTATCAGCAAGATATCCCCCGTTTTGCATTAAATGTTTTTCATTTTAACATATTATCTATTGATTTATCTTTAAATAGTATCAAATAGACAGCTATTTAAAACTAAATATGATATAATATTCTTGATATTACAGATGGAGAGAGGCTTTGAAAGAGATTTTACAAACTGATACCAACAACTTCAATACTAACGATGAGATAGATCTTTTCGAACTTTTTAACACACTTTGGAACTACCGAATAAAGATCGTTGTTATAACAGCTGTTTTTTTACTACTTGGCATATTTTATACACTTATAGCAACACCACAGTATAAAGCAAGTGCGTTAGTTGAAATAGGATACTATAAAACACAAGATGCTGAAATTTTACTAGCAAAAGCATCTGAAGTGATAGAAAAACTTCGTATCAACTATATCGACCTTAGAAAAGATACAAAAGATAAAAATGAAACTATAGAAAGTATTGATGAGATAAAAAATAATACAAAATTTTTTAACATAACTTCAATAGGCAAAAGCAACAAGCTAGCAAGTTCTATCATAGAAGAGATGGTATCAAACACCGCCATAGAGCATCAAAAAATACTTGATGGTTATATAACATCTCAAAATACGAAAATTAACAGTATAACTAGACAGATAAACTATCTCAAAGAAAACAAAGTCATAGAGCTAAAAAACCAGATAACCAACATACAAAACGAAACAATACCTAGACTTGAAAAACAGATAAAACATATAAATGAAGTTACAATACCACTTGTAGAGCTTGACATCAAAAATATAGGCGACATAACTATACCCACAACTCAAACTAAAATAGATAAAATAACTAGCGAGATAGAAAACTACAAAAGTGATCTAAAAACTCTAGAAAAAGATATATCAAAAGCTAGTGGCAACTTATATATGTTTTTAATCAGCAAACAACAAAATTTAACAACCCTTATAAGCTCATCAGAAAATAGACTCATAGAACTTGAAAATCAACTAGAAACGCTATCTAGCAAAACCAAACTAGAACTTCAAGCTAGAGTTGATAAACTAAAAACTTTAGATCTAACCATCTTGCAAGAAAATCTAAATACCATATACAACCAAACACTACCAACCCTACAAAGAGAGCTTGACGCGGTAATGACTAGCGAAATAGAAGATCTTTTAGACCAAAAAGCCTTATTAGAACTATCTTTAAAGCCATACAACTATAAAAATACAGCTATCGTTTGTGATATAGTCACATACCAAAACCCTATAAAGCCTAAAAAAGCTTTTATATGGGCGGTATCGCTTATAGCTGGGTTTATGTTTGCAGTGTTTGGCGTACTAGTTTATGATGCTATAAAAAAGAGAGTAAAAGCATAAAATAGCAAGAATTTACTCTTGCTGTTTTATAAAAACTACTTATAAACTCTATACTCTCTTTTGTCTCCTAAATTTTTTATCTCAACGATACAGTAAGAAAGCTCAAATTTATCAAAACTTTTTTCCAAATTCTCATCACCCCACTCTACTAAATGAAGTCCATTTTCAAAGAAATTTTCAAAAAGTCCATTTTTAACAAGCCCTTCATATCCAGCATTATATATATCATAATGCCAAATTTCACCATAATTTTGCATAACTGAAAATGTAGGCGAGGTAACTACATCATCAAGTCCATGAAATTTCACTATCTCTTTTACAAGTGTAGTTTTACCACTTGAAAGATCACCTCTTAAGATGATAATCCCCTCTTGTGGAAGTTCTACAACTAAATTTCTAAGCTCATTAAACCCTAAGATATAACTTTTATAGCTCTTTGACATACTTTGACTGCTCAGTTTTAGGCGTGCTTTTAGTAGCTGGGAAATCCAACACCTCATAACTAATATCGCCTTTTAAAAATTTGATAGTTATAGTGTCTCCTATTTTAAGCTCTTTAGCAGGCTTAACAATAACTCCATTTACACTTACAACGCCACTTTTACACATATCCTCAGCAACTGCACGACGCTTTGTAATGTTTACTGTATTTAAAAATTTATCTACTCTCATGAGGCAAATTTTAGCTGAAATTTATAAATTTACATTGAAATCCACATTAAAAGCTTAAGACAACAAACCTGCCTCTTTTTTGATCTTTTGTGCATAAAGCTCTCTTAACTTAGGTGTGTATTTTCCTATCTTGCCACCATTTATAAGCGTATCATTGACTTTGATCACAGGAAGTAGCATCAAAGTTGCAGCACTTATAAAAACCTCATCCGCACTAAGTACTTCTTCAACTGTAAAATTTCTTTTATCTATTTTAAGTCCTGTTTTTTCTGCAAATTTTAAGATATTTTTTCTACGAATTCCAGGTAAAATTTCATTTGAAAGCGGTTTTGTGATAAGAGTATCATCCTTGATGATAAATACAGATGAACTACTAGCCTCAGTTACAAAGCCATTTTCATGCATGATACACTCATCCACGCCCGCTTGATAAACCGCCTCTTTAGCCAAACATTGAGCAAGCAGTGATACTGACTTTATATCGCGTCTTTTCCATCTTATATCTTCAAAAGTTATTGTTCTAATACCAGTTTTTGCTTGTGGGTTAGCAATGATATTTTTTGCATAAACAAATGATACAACGGTTGGCGTTAGCCCTTCTACAAAATGAAAATTCCTAGGTGCAGCTCCGCGCGTAACTTCGATATAAAGCCCGCCTTCATCTATATTATTTTGTTCTATAAGTTTATACGCCATATCTTCAAATTCTCCTCTTGTCATAGGAAAGTTTAAATTTACCTTAGAAAGGCTACTTTGAAATCGCTCCCAAAAGTCATCATTATCGACTAAACGTGAGTTTAAAAAAGGAACAACTTCATATATCCCATCACCAAAGATAAAACCTCTATCATAAGCACTTACTTTTGCATCTTTTGAGTTCACAAATTCGCCATTTACATATGTTATACCTGTTATTTCGTTTGACATTTTATATCCTTTAATTTAAAGTGAAAATTTTATCTAAATTTTACTGTTATGATACTAAATTCACAAAACATTAAGTAAAAATTACAAAATTTAAGTAAAATTTGGATAGAATAAGATAAAAATTGGCTGGAAAGAGATGAATAAGTTAAAAAATAAAATAATTTATAGTATGTTTTTTGTATCTAAAAAACCAGTGCTTTTTCGTGATCTACTTGAAGCAAACTCTATCTTTAATGAGGGCATGCTTGTAGATCCTAGTAAACTAAATTTTAAATTTAGATATGGCAAAAGTTATATCATTTTTGGAATTTTATGTTTTATAATTTTAGTACCAACCATCATACTTACTCACACATTTTTTGAAAATGCTGACGTTCATCTGTCCCTTATAATGGCTATTTTAGCGACATCTTTAGTCTTTGTAAGCTTTGATATATTTAAAGT
>JAAYFN010000009.1 GCA_012728225.1 Campylobacter sp. | reverse complement strand
GTTTAGTATCAACTCTCTTTTATCTATTTTCATATATTAAATTTCCTTTAAAGTTAGCACTCATTTATTTAATTTGCTAGGTGTATTATACAATATGAGTGTATCATTGTCAAGGTTTTTAATTAAATTTATGAATTTATAGATTATTTTATCTCTTAAAATCTTAATTTTAGAAATTAAACTAAATTTTAGAAAATTTAAGTAATTTTTCTAAAATTTATGCTATCATATAAAATACATAAAATTTCATGTAGGATTTTATGTAACTTAATGCATATTTATCTGGATATTTTATCCACTTTAATGTTTCTTTTAGAAAACTTTTTGTATAATACACACAGAATTTAGCACTTTATATACAATAAATCGTATATATGATACTAAAAAAACTGTTTTTATACATTTTTATGTATAAATTATAAAAATTTATGTATAATAACGGTTATGGAAGTAAGTGATATATTCAATATTTTGCACAACGCTGTCGAGTCTAAACAGATGGGAAGGAAGATTTCACAGTCTGCTATGGCTAAAAAACTTGGTATTTCTATGAGAACTTATCAAGACTGGAGACTTGGTACAAGTAAACCTCAAGCAGCCATGGCAGTATTTACAATGTTAAATGAGCTAGATGAGGACGAGGTGGCTTTTGTGCTAAAAAAAGTTAAAAACTTATGGAAAAGGATAATTATGCAAAGAGTGACAACTAAAGAGAGAAACGAACTCGAAGAGCTATTTTTATCAGTACGCAAATGTAAAAAAAATAAAAAATGCAGAAGTATTTATAAAATTCTTACAAAATTTAAAGGGCAAGAGAGTAAAAAAGCTGTAGCTCTATAACTCTACTTTTAGTAAAATTTTTTAACTATACTTTGCATTGATTTTTTAGGTAACTTACCTTAAATTTAACTTGTAATTTATACAAAACCTTTTATTTTTCTATACGTTATTTAAGTATTTATAATCTGTGAGTATATCTTAAACTAACAAAATAGTAGAAAAAGAGTTTTTTGCTTTCAAATAAATTATCTATTTATTATTACTCTTGCTTTAAGATAGCTTAACTTTACATACTGCCATATAATTAATCAAATTTTTAAGTATAAAGTTAAATTCTATCATTATCTAGCACTCTTATTATCTACTTTGAATTATCAATATTAATTTAGCTAAAAAGCTCTGGATTGTTATCTTTTAAGTAGTTAACAATCTCAATAACTTCATCTACTCCTTTTAGATCTTTATCTTCAAGAGCGGCATCTATCGCCTCTATATATGCCTTAGCAGCATCTCTAAGCTTTCTTTTTGGAACGCCCGCAAAGTATAAAGTACCCTCCAAAAGTACAGTTACTTCATACATCAAATCATTTAACTCATTTTGATTTTCACTCATTTTAACTCTCCGTTTTAACTTTAATAAGATTTTCTATTTGTAGTTTTATATCTTCATATAAATAACCATCTTTAAAGCCTGCGTAAAACCCGCCACTTGCATTAACATGCCCACCGCCGCCTACTAAATGTTTTGAAATTTTACTTACATCGACATTGCCATTAGCTCTAAAACTCATAGTTTTGCGTCCTGTTACGTCTAAAAAAAAGTCTATATCAGGATTTGCTATAAGAAAATCATTGCCTATCACTGATGTGTTTCCTATATTGTAAGTTAAAATTCCTTTTTTATCTTCGTAATTTATCTCAAATTTTGATCTATTAAGTGAGAGTTTTTTAACTACATACTTTGATATAAGGTTACTAAGTGTATCATCCTTGCTCTCTACAAAAAAGCTCTTTTTAATCCCATGGATATCCTCATCAAGTTTGATATGAGCTGATTGTTTGCCCATATATTTATATGTTTTTTCAAGCAGATAAAAAATATATTCTCTGCTTTCATCTGTAAACATTATGCTATTTATCTCTTTTGCGCCCGAAACAAGTCCAAGACAAACCTTACCAAACTCAAAACAACTCTCCTGATTAAGCCAAATATCAACAGAATTTACTATCTGCACGAACTCTTTTAACTCTTCATCTTTGTAGTAAATATCACTAAAAAATTCATAAGTTATAAGAGTTGCACATCTACTACTATCAAGAAAATACCATGGAAATTTATTAGCACACTCTAACCCACTTTGATGGTGATCTAGCAGTAAAATTTTACTATTTAGTCCGTTTAGTTTAGTTTCAAAAGTCTCACACTGATATGGTGTTAAATTTAGATCAGTTATAAGAACTAACGATTTTTCACTTTTATTTTCATAAAGTCTACTTTCAATTAAAAAGAGAATTTGGTTAAATTTAACATCTATCTCGCGTCCATAATTTGAGTTAAAAAATTCTATATTTTTAAAATATTTTTTAGTAACAAGTTGTGATGAGTAGCCATCTAAATCGGTATGTGAAAGATGATAAACTCTCATACTCCGCATCTTTTAGACATTACTTCACTTAGTTTTATACCACCAAGATACTCATCAACGTGCATTTGAATATCGTTAAATATATTCCAAATCTTACACTCTTCTCCTTTTTTGCATAAATCTCTTGACTTAGAACACTCAAAAACACTCATCTCATGACGCTCTGCACTTTCTACAACCTCAAGCATAGTTATATTTTCTGGGCTTCTTGAGAGCATAAATCCGCCATTAGCTCCTTTAAAAGAGTTTAAAATTCCATCTCTTGCCATATTTTGTAAAATTTTTGCTAAAAAACTTCTTGAAATTTCAAGCTCATTTGATATACACTCAACATCTTGAGGTTCATCTTTTTTTGAAATAAAAATGAGCGATAAAAGCGCGTATTCACTAGCTTTTGTAAAAAGCATACTTTCTCCTTAAAAATTTAAACTCTATTTTAGCGAAATTTTGTTAAAAAAGGTTAAAAGTATCTTTTTAGAGATTTTATAAAAACTTAAGCTTATCTTTGTATAATTATTTTTCATTTAAAATTTACCGTTCAGGAGGTCAATATGGCTTTAGATTCGGCTCAAAAAGCAGAAATAGTTGCAGAATTTGCTAAAAAAAGTGGCGATACAGGATCAACAGAGGTTCAAGTAGCTCTACTTACAACAAGGATAAAAGAGCTTACAGCTCACCTACAAGAAAATAAAAAAGATCACTCTTCAAGACTTGGATTGCTAAAAATGGTTAGTCAAAGAAAAAGACTTTTAAAATATCTTAAAAAAAGAGATTATGAAAGTTATTCAAATTTAATAGCAAAATTAGGTCTAAAAGATAGATAATTTCTAGCCTCAAATTTGAGGCTAGCTTACTTTATAGCTACAAAACTAGCAAAATTCCCCCACTTAAAAAACGTTTCAACTATCCTAAAATTAGCATTTTTTAGCATATCAACATTCTCTTTTTCAGTAAAAGGAATAAGTACATTTTCTAGTGCTTCTCTTTTTTGTGAGATTTCAAATTTTGAATAACCTTGCTCTATCTTATACTCAGCATAAATTTCTATCATATCCTTACTCATTTTACCATCTTCAAAAAGCACCTTTTCACTAAGTATAAAAAGCCCATTTTTGTTAAGCGAATTGTAAATTTTAGATACAAAGCTTTCTCTTTTTAAAGGACGAATAAATTGAAGTGTATAATTCATAACAACAGCATCATATAAACCAAAATCAAATTCTAAAATATCATCCTCCAAAAATTCAATCCTAGCACCATACGCCCTAGCTTTATTGCGAGCATTTTCAAGCATATGAGGAGAGTTATCAACTCCTACTAATTTAAAGTCTGGATTTAACTCAAAAAGCTTTAATAAAGTCGCACCTGTAGAGCATCCAAGATCTAAAATTTTAGCATTTTTTGGCAAACTTTTAGTTATAAATTTTATCATTAAATCGGTTGAGTTTTGATAAAAAGGTACTGAGCGACTTATCATATCATCAAAAACACTAGCAACATTTTCATCAAATTCAAACTGTTTGGTTATGGGGTTTTTAAATACTTCATCTCTCATTTAAAGTCTCCTTTGCACGCTTAATATCTTTCGAAATTTGAGTTTTTAAGTCATTTAAATTTTCAAACTTAGCATTATCTCTTAAAAACTCTACAAACTCTAAATTTATAAACTCTGGAGTACTATAAAACTCTTCTAAAATATGAGTTTCTATACTAAATTTACCATCAGTTGAGAGTCTAGTTCCTATAAAAGATAAACTTTTAAATCTTCTATCTTGAAAATTTGCATAAGTTAAATAAACCCCATCTTTAGGTAAAAACTGATCATTTGAGATCTCTAAATTTATGGTTGGATAGAGCTTTTTTGCACCTAAACCCTGTCCTTTTATAACCTTACCTAAAATTTCAAAATTCCTACCAAGCAAGTTGTTTGCTTTTGTTATATTTCCTAACTTTAAAAGAGTTTTTATCTCTTTTGTATGCACACTTGTTTTATTAAGTTTAAACTCGTCTACAATTACAACTTCACCACTAAAAAGATCTTTTAAATCCTCTGCTGAGAAGCTTCTATTTTTACCAAATTTAAAGTCATACCCTACAACTATACGTTTTAAATTTGGAAATTCCTCCATAAGTTTATCAATAAATTTCTCACCACTTAGATCCTTAATGCTCTCAAGCTCATAAGTAAATATCTCTAAGTTTGTAAATTTTTTTTGATTTGGCGTAATTTTAAGCCCATTAGTCTTAATTACAGCTAAAGCGCCACCTTCACCTAAATACGAAAAAAGCTCAGTATGTCCTCTATGAAATCCATCAAACCTGCCTATTGCAAGTGCTTTTACTTCTAATCTTTCCAACTAAGCCTACTTGTATCATATCCGTCAGTCTCAACTTTTTGAAGATATATAACTTTAACAACCTCAGGAAGAGTTTCTGTGCGAGATAAAATGGAAATATCATCATCTGCAAAATAGATCATAGCATATCTATAGTTGTCATTGCGAACTATGTTAAAGGGTTTATAGATAAAGCTCATACGAGCTCTTATCTCAAGCAAACTTTGATTTGCATCAGCAGTAAAGCGCGCTCTATATTCTTTTTTATTTCTGATTTTATCTTGAGAAGTATAACTTTTAACTATCTCTATTTCACGGCCATTAATAGCGAAATTCACAGTTACATTTGAAAGACTCTCTTTTTTAGTGCTTGCTATCTCATACCACGGACCACTAAATTTATATATATCAAAGTTATCGTCAAAAGTGCTTACTTGAGGTGCAAGTGTATTGCTTTTACACCCAAAAATTACAAAAATTACAAAAATTGTTAAAATACTACTTTTTAAAAAGGTAAAATATCTCTTCATTCCCATCTTTTCCTTTTACTTTACTAACTCTTTTTTCACACATCATAAGCCCTAATCTTGCGGCATTTAACTCAAAATTTAAACTTGCTTTTTTGATAGCTTTTTTATCAACTACCACGCCTTTTTTATCTCTTTTGACATCTTTTCCAACCTCAAATTGAGGCTTAAAAAGCAATAAAGCATACTGGCTAAAAAGTCTTACTATATCATTTAAAATCAAATTTAATGATATAAAACTAACATCACAAGTTAAAATATCAAAAATCTCATCACTTTCAAAATCCCTAATATCAGTATTTTCATAAACTTTAACGCGCTCATTTACTCTTAAAATTTCATGAAGCTGATTGCTTCCAACATCCACAGCTGTGACGCTTTTAACACCTTTACTAAGTAAAATTTGAATAAATCCACCAGTTGAACTTCCAACATCGATAATAACTTTATCTCTTAACTCAAACTCTATTTGGCTTAAAAAATCCTTAAGTTTTAAAGCTGCTCTTGAGATATAAATTTCAGAAGTTGTAGATATCTTGCCACTTTCGATATTTAAACTTGGTTTTGATAAAACCTCATCATTAAGCAAAATTTCACCTAGTTTTATCATCTCTAAAGCTTTATTTCTACTTATATTTAAAGCTTTAGCACTGTATAAATCAGCTCTCACTTAAAATTTTAAACTCTCTTTCATCTATAACTCTAACTCCAAACTCTTGTGCTCGCTCAAGCTTACTTCCTGCATCTTGCCCAGCTAATAAAAAGTCAGTATTTTTTGATACAGAATTTGTTACTTTTGCTCCCATTTTAAGAAGTTCTTCTTTAAATTCAGACCTTGGGCGACTAAGAGTTCCTGTTATAACGATAGTTTTATTGCTAAACGGCGTTTGGCTTGTAATTTGCCTACTCTCAACTGGTTTGATAAGTTCTAAAAGCTCTAAGATTTCGCTCTTGTTAATATCTAATGAGCGAACAAAACTCTTACTCATAACCTCACCAAAACCATCTAAATTTAGCAAATCCGCGCCTGAAATATCTATCCACCTATCACCAAACTCATCAGCTATCTTTCTAGCTGCTACCTCACCGATATGATCTATGCCAAGAGCGGTTATAAATCTGTATAAAGGTGCTTTTTTAGAACCTTCAATAGCTTTTAATAAATTCCTGATTTTCTTATCTTTAAAACCCTCTAAATCTTTTAAATTACTAGCTTCAAGCTTATATATATCTATGATTTTACTGATTTTTCCTGTTTCAAAAAGCTGTCTAACTATCTTTTCACCAAGACCGTCAATATCCATACAATTTTTAGATGCGAAATATATTAAAGAGTTAACTATACGTGCTTTACAATCTAAATTTTGACACCTGATATATATCTCTTCATTAAATAGCTCTGAAGCACAAACCGGACAATAAATAGGCTCTAAAATCTCTCTTTGACTACCATCTCGTCTATCTTTGAAAACGCTTATTATCTTTGGTATCACATCACCACTTCTTATAACCGTGACAAAATCCCCTATCATAATGCCTAAACGTTTTATCTCACTAAAGTTATGTAAAGATGCATTTCTAACCACTGCTCCATCTATTTCTACAGGCTCTAGCTCTGCTACAGGCGTTACAACTCCACTTCTACCAACCTGAAGCACTACACCTTTTATACGAGTAACTTTTTCAAGTGGTGGAAATTTATACGCTACCATAAATTTTGGAAATTTCACAGTATAACCAAGCTCATCACAGTGCTTTAAACTATTTATCCTTACAACCATACCATCCATCAAGATATCTTTTTTATCGCGGTTTGTTACTAGCTCATCATACGCTTTTTGAACATCACTACCACCCTTACAAATCCTTACAAAATCATCTCTTAAAAAACCTAAATTTCGCACAAACTCCATAATCTCACCATGAGTTTTAAACTCAAGTTCATTATATCCAACTCCCCAAGGTATAAATTTAAGTTTTCTTTTTGCTGTAATGCCTGGATCAAGCTGTCTTAAACTACCAGCTGCTGCGTTTCTAGGATTTGCTAAAAGTGATTCGCCATCAATAAGACGTTTTTTGTTAATTTCTGCAAAATCACTCTTTGATATCACAACCTCACCTCGTATCTCAAGGCGGTTTTTATATGATATATTTAAAGGAACCGACTTGATAGCTTTTGCATTTAGTGTGATATCCTCCCCAACTTCGCCATCTCCTCTTGTACTTGCACGAACTAACTTACCATTTTCATAAAGCAAATTCATACTACTTCAATCAAATTTAGGCTCACAGTAAAGATCTAAAGTACTCTTATTTGAACGTTTTATCCAAGCATCAAGCTCAACTTTGTTAGCAACGTTTTCCATAGACCACATCGGTCTTATATGCCTAGCTTGATAAAACTCAGCATTTATATCATCGCCGATTCTTTGTGTTGGTGAGTTAGGTGAAATTTCATTTGGATTTATACTTTCAAACTCTAAAATTTCACGATAAAGCTCATCGTACTCTTCATCACTTGCTAAAGGTAAATCATGAGTATAGTAAGCTTTTGCCCAAGAATTTAGCTTAGAAAGTGCATCTAAATACTCTTTTTTGTTCACCATGAAACTCCTAAATTTTGATAAACCTCATCCATTTTAAACATTTGAACATGCTCTTTGACATCATGAGTTCTTATAATGGTAGCTCCATTCTCATAAGCTTTTTGATGAAGATATAAAGAGCCTGGAAGTCTATCTTCAATATTAGCTCCTGTATATTTTCCTATGACGCTTTTACGACTTGCTCCTACAAAAAGAGGATAGGCAAAATGTAAAAAATGTTCTAAATGTTTTATTAAGTAGAGATTATCGCTAGCACTTTTTCCAAATCCAATACCTACATCAAGGACTATTTTCCTGCACCCTAATGCCTCACACTCAGCTATTTTTTCGCTAAAAAATTGATCTATTTGGGCTATTAAATCATCATATATTGGATCATCTTGCATATTTTCAGGCTCTCCTTGCATGTGCATAAGAGTGTACTCTGCATCATACTTGCTTGCTAACTTTGCTAAGCTAGTATCACCTGTGATATCATTTATCATCTTAAAACCATGATCTAACGCAAATTCAAGGCATCTCTCATCAAAACTATCTAAACTAAATTTAGCTTTTTCATGCAAATTTAACCTATAAATTTCCTCTATAACGCTTTGTATACGAGCAAACTCCTCCTTACTCCCACAATAACTACTTCCTGGCCTGCTAGATACACCACCTAAGTCAATATAGCTTGCTCCTTCGTCAATATGTGAGATTATGCGTTTTATCGCACTGTTTTTATCTGCTCTACTTTGTGGGTTAAAACTATCTTCATTTAAATTTGTAACTCCCATAATTTCGGGCTTTTTTGGATAAGTAAAACTATTCTTTAAAAATTTTGACAACTCCTTAAGCCCAAAATCCTGAATAGCCTCTTTTTTTGTTAAAATTTCTACCTGTTTATCATTTGCTATAAGAAGAGCGTTTGTAGAGTTTTGACCTGTAATCACGCCTCTAGCACAAACTAACTCAGCTCCTATGCTTAAGGCGTCTTGTTTTAAAATATTAGCTGCGGGCGCTTTAATGTTTTTAATATAAAAATAATTTAAACGCGACTTTTTGGCCATCAAAATTTCACCCGCTTTTTCTGGCCCTATCTCTTTGCAAATTTTACTAAAATTTGTATCGTTGTTTATCTTGTAAACTATCATCTCTTGCCCCCTATTAAAAGCAAAAGTGGCGTTAAAACGCCTTTGACTTTTGTATTTAAGCTTACTAAAACAAAAAGTTTGTTTATATACTCTAATTCACTCATACTAAATTTCACCCCGTTTTCAACACTTTGCTTAACTATGGCATGGATCAAATTTAAAAGTTCCTCTTTATCTAGCTCGCCTTTTTTTTCTAACTCAATCTTTTGACTTAAAAAAGTATCTATATGCTCTAGTCCAAGCTTAGCAAAATTTAGATCAACTCTTGGAATTTCTCTACTTTTTAACTCACTAATAATAGCAAGTCTTGATCTTATAGTAGGTAAAAATACTGTTTTTGAGCCACTTACTAGGATAAATTCTATATTTTTAGGAGAATCTTCTAAAACTAAAAGCAGTGCATTTTGTGCCTCTACTCTAAATTTATGACCTATCAAAACTATACTCTTTAAACTACTTTCAGCAATATACGCCTCTTTTACTGCAGCGTGAGCATCTTCTAGTAAAATTTCACTATTTTCAAAAACTCTTGTATTTTTATAAGTAGTTAAAATTTCGGCTTTAGTTTTGGCAAAATCATTACTTAAAATTATGCGATTCAAAGAGTAACCTCATCAAAAAGCGCAGCACTTATACTGCTATCAAAAAGCTTAAAAAGCTGTATAAGCTTGATATCTAACTTCTCATCTGAACCATTTAGATAAAAAGCATTTTCAGCATGCTCATCTATAAGCCACATATAACTATTTTCTTTACTTTTAGCTATCTTAGCAAGTGGGTCATTACCACGTCCTACATAAAAAAACAGATATCCATTAGCAAAGCAGAGAGTTAACATATCATTTAAAAGCTCTATCCCCTCTTTTGTATTTATACTGTCTAAATTTGACGCAATCGAACGAAGTGAAAAAAATGGTATAAGAGGTCGCTCGTTACTGCTAGAGTTAATGTTTTGGATAACATACTCCTCAAACCATCTCCTATCTTCATCAGAAAAAAAGATAAAACTAGCTCCTTCAAGTATAAATTTTACTTTTGAAGCTACAAGTGGCGTCCACTCCTCTTTTCTGTCTTCCATCCAAGTAGACATAAAGGTATCCTTACGGATACGCTCTAAGCTCCATTTATAAAGATCTTGCATTAAGCATCAAGCCCATATGAGTTATGTAAAAGTCTTACAGCTAACTCACCATATTTAGCGTCAACAATGATAGAAATTCTTATCTCACTTGTAGATATCATCTCGATATTTATACCATTTTCAGCAAGAACTTCAAATGCTTTGCTTGCTATGCCACTATGACTTTTCATGCCAATGCCAACTATAGAAACTTTAACTATATGACTATCACTTTCTATAATAAAACTTTGACTTAAGCCATCTAGTGCTTTAAGTGCTTTGTCAAGTTCATTTTGTGGCACTGTAAAGCTTAAATTTGCAATGCCATCTTTGCCGACATTTTGTATAATCATATCAACATTTATCTCTTTTTCTGATAGCGTTTTAAAGATTTTGGCCGCAGTTCCTGGCTTATCATCAAGATCTCTAATACTAACTCTTGCTTGATTTTTATCAAGTGCTATCCCACTTATTATCACATCTTCCATTTTTTCATCTCCTGTTATAAGCGTTCCTTCATTGTCACTAAAACTACTTCTCGTAACTAAATTTATGTTTAGTTTTTTAGCTAACTCAACTGAACGATTTTGTAAAACTTTTGCACCTAAACTTGCTAGCTCAAGCATCTCATCATAACTTATCTTTTCAAGCTTCCTAGCTTTTGGCTCAATGCGAGGATCTGTGGTATAAATTCCATCTACATCAGTGTAAATTTCACAAATATCAGCATTTAGTGCTCCTGCTATCGCAACTGCAGATAGATCACTCCCTCCTCTTCCTAGCGTCGTTACATCACCATTACTATCAACACCTTGAAAACCTGCAACTACAACTATATTGCCATCCTTTAGAGCATTTTTAATCCCTACTGGATCAATTAACTCTATTTTTGATTTAGTGTGAAAACTATCAGTTTTAATACCTGCTTGACGACCACTAAATGCAAGAGCTGGATATCCCATCTGCGTTAATGCAATAGAAAGAAGTGAACTTGTCACTCTCTCGCCCGCACTTAAAAGCATATCCATTTCACGCTCACTTGGGTTTTTACTAAAGTACTCAGCATACTCAATAAGCTTGTTTGTTTCGCCACTCATAGCTGAAACTATAACTACAATATCGTTGCCCTCTTTTTTAGTTTTTATAACTCTTTTAGCAACTTCTTCTATCCGCTCAAGCGTTCCAACACTAGTTCCGCCGTATTTTTGAACTATAAGCATCTAAATATATCCTTTTTCTATAAAATACCCCAAAACAGTCTTATAAACATCTTTTTTAAAGGGCGTTATCGCTTCTAAAGCCTCCTTAATGGTGCTAAATTTATAAGCATCAAATTCTGGCTCTTTAGTATCTAAATTTATCTTTTTATCATCCCTTAATCTTACTAAATAATATCTTTGTATCTGTCCATCAAACTTTGGTTTTATACGTTTTATCACTTCATCTGGATAATCATAACTTATCCACTCTGGATACTCTGCAATTATGTCGATTTTATTAGTACCTATTTCCTCTTTTAACTCTCTAAAAAGTGCATCTTTTGGAGTTTCGCCCTCATCAATACCACCTTGTGGAAACTGCCACGCGTCTTTAATATCAGTGCGTTTTGCAAGCATCACTTTACACTCAAAAGGATACCTTGAAGAGAGTATTACAGCTGCTACGCTTGGTCTGTAGTTCTTTGCTTCCATAAATTTCCTTTAAAATTAGCTATTTTATCAAAATTTGGTTTAAAAAGTGATAAATTATATTAATCTCACAAGCCTTAACTCTTTGACAAATTTAAAAATATTGTGTAAATTTGACAAAAAGAGAAAATTTGCACATCTACATACATATACCATTTTGTCAAAGCAAATGTCCTTATTGTGCGTTTGGATCAAGTAGTAATGAGTTTAACAAAGTTGAAAACTACTTTAATGCCTTAGCAAGTGAGATAAAAAAGACAAAAATCAGTGAAATTTCAACGCTATTTATAGGTGGAGGAACCCCAAGTGCTGTTAAAGCTGAACTATATAAACCTATCTTTGAAATTTTATCTACACATTTTAAAGCTAGAGCTGAGATAACAAGTGAGGCCAATCCTAACTCAGCAAATTTAAAATGGCTTAAAAAAATGCGCTCTTTTGGTGTAAATCGCATTAGCTTTGGAGCTCAAAGTTTTAATGATAAAAAACTCATTCTTTTAGGTCGAACTCACAGTGTAAATGATACTAAAGAAGCTATTTTAAATGCTAAAAAAGCTGGCTTTTCTAACATTAACTTAGATATCATCTACTCAACAAAACTTGATAATAAAAAAATTTTAGATTTAGAAGTTGAAAACTTAACTGCACTAAAACCTTCTCATATAAGTGCTTATTCACTTATCTTAGAGGAAAAAACACCTTTTGAAGGCAAAATAAATTTACAAAAAGATAGTGTTTATCTATCTAGATATCTTTTTAAAAAACTCGAAAAAGCTGGCTTTAAACAGTATGAAATATCAAATTTTGGTAGACCTTGCAGACATAACTTAGCTTATTGGAAAGGAAAAAAATATCTTGGATTTGGAGCTTATGCAGTTGGATTTGATGGCAAAAAAAGAATTTATTCTCCAAAAGATATAGATCAATATATCAAAAATCCACTTGAAAAAAAGATTGAAAATTTAAGTAGTGATGATATAAAAATAGAGCAAATTTTTCTAGGACTTCGCTCAAAGTTTGGATTTAATGCTAAAATTTTAGACAAATTTCAATTAGAAAAAGCACAAATTTTAACAAAAAACAAAAAACTACTTTATAAAAAAGATAAATTTTATAATCCAAATTTCTTGTTAGCCGACGAAATTACACTGTTTATCTTAGATAGTTTTAAGTAGAGTTAAAGAAATTTCGCTAAAATACTAGCTTAATATAAATTTAGGAATAAAAATGTTTGGAATGAGCTTTACTGAGATTCTCGTCATCGCCATTGTTGCTGTCATCGCTCTTGGCCCTGAAAAACTTCCAAAAGCTATGGTTGAGATAGCTAAATATATAAAACTTCTTAGAAAAACTATCGATGACGCAAAAAGCACTTTTGATCAAGAAGTTCGTATAGCTGAACTAAAAGACGACGCAAAAAAATATAAAGATGCTATCACAAAAACAACTGATGGAGTTAGAAAAAAGCTAACATTTGAAGAGCTTGAAGATATAAAAAATGATATAACTAATGTCCAAACTAACTTAAACACCGGTCTTAGTGATATAAAAAAAGCTGTTCAAAACCCTACAAAACTAGCTAAAGAAAAAATTCTTAATACAGAAAAAAACAGCCAAACTCGCAATAAGAGCAAAGAAGATAACGATATAACCACAAAAGAAGAGTTAAAAGATGGCAAATCCAACGAAGAAACTAAACTAACTCAAGGCGAAAAAAATACCTTAGATAAGCTCGATAAAGAGAGTCAAAATGTTTGAAGATCTAGTACCGCACATAAGAGAATTTAGAAACCGTCTTGTTTACTCCGTCTTAGCACTTATAGCTTGCTTTATAGCATGTTTTTTCTTTTGGGAACCAATCTTTGAGTTTATACTAAAACCTCTGATGAAGGTAATCCCTGCGGGCAGTGAAGTGATATTTACCCATCCTGCTGAAGCTTTTTTTACTGCTATGAAAGTATCTTTTTTCGCTGGTTTTTTGCTAGCACTTCCATTTATGTTTTGGCAATTTTGGCTATTTGTAGCTCCTGGACTATATGAAAATGAAAAAAAATATGTTCTTCCTTTTGTAGGAAGTACAACGATAATGTTTCTTATAGGTTGTGCATTTTGCTACTACTTTGTTTTGCCAACCGCTTTTGGTTTTTTAATAAATTTTGGTAGTGGTGAAACTATGATAGCTATGCCTAGAATAGGCGAATATGTAGGATTTTTCATTAAACTTATTTTAGCCTTTGGCATAAGTTTTGAACTTCCTATAATTACATTTTTCTTAGCACTTTTAGGACTTGTAACAGATCAGGACTTAAAAGGCTTTTTTAGATATGCTATCGTGCTTATATTTATATTTGCAGCAGTTATGACTCCTCCTGATATACTTAGTCAATTCATGCTTGCTGTGCCTTTGATAGCACTTTATGCCGGGTCTATACTGATAGCTAAATTTGTAAATCCTGAAGTAGAACTAAACATAGATGCAGAAGATGAGCCAAAAGAGGACAACTAACCTAAACTCACCACTTGCTTATGATTATGATCTTCCAAGTTCACTTATAGCCACTAAGCCTGCTGAACCTAAAGAGAGTGCAAATTTACTTGTTTATGAACGTCAAAATAACAAAATTTCACATCTTAAATTTGGAGATTTAGCAGAAATTCTACCTAAATGCGACATCATTTTTAATGATACAAAAGTTGTAAAAGCTAGAATTTACGGCACCAAAAATAGTGGTGGCAAGATCGAACTTTTACTAAATAGACCTTTAAATGATGATAAATTTAGCGTCTATATAAAAGGAAGTGTTAAAGTAGGAACTTGGCTAAATTTTAACTTAAATTTGAAAGCTTTAGTTATTGAGCTTTTTGATGATGGCAGTAGAGTTGTAAAATTTTATAAAGAGCAAAAAATTTTGGATGTAAATGAACTTTTTGAATACTTAGAAAAGATCGGTCATATACCACTTCCTCCGTATATCAAAAGAGAAGATACTCTAAAAGATACAAAGTGGTATCAAAGTATATTTGCTAAAAATAGTGGTGCAGTTGCTGCTCCTACTGCGTCACTTCATTTTAGCCCTCAGATGATAGAAACTTTAACTAAAAACCACGATATCTACTATCTAACTCTTCACGTTGGAGCTGGAACATTTAAAAGTGTAGAAGTAAGCGACATAAGAGAGCATAAAATGCACTCTGAATGGTTTGATATACCTGATAAAACAGCTGAAATTTTACGTAGCGATAAACCAATACTTGGCGTTGGAACAACTGTAACAAGAGTAGTTGAAAATTTTGTTAGAAAAGACGTAAAAACAGGCGAATGTGAGCTTTTTTTAAATTATTTAAATAGACCTCAAAGACAAAATTTCCTACTTACCAATTTTCACCTTCCCAAATCAACTTTAATCATGCTTGTAAGCTCATTTATAGGATATGAAAAGACTATGGAAATTTATAAACTATCTGTAGAAAAAAAGTATAAATTTTACTCTTATGGCTATGCTATGCTTATACTTTAAAACTAAATTTAACCTTTATACACAATAGCAAAACAAACATATATTATCTGCTCATTAAATCAGATAAGCCAAAATTCTAATTAAAAATTTAAATTAGATTCTAAATATCTTTCTAATATAATTTTTGCAGAAAGACTATCTAATTTCCCATCTTTTTTTCGTAAATTTGCAACCTTTAAAGCGCTTGCCTCTTTACTGCTAAAACTCTCATCTTGATAGACAATCTCACCATTAAAATCAAGCAAGCCAATAAAATGCTCAACTCTCCTTCTCATCTCATCTTCACTACTTCCACCAAGAGGAATTCCAACGATGAGTTTTACAACTTTATACTCTTTAAGAACCTTTTTAACATCGGTAGCTGCTTGCTTGCGGTTTTTTCGAATTACTGCATCTATGGGCACAACAATATCACCTTTATAACCCAAAGCTATACCTATGCGTTTTAATCCAATATCAAGTGCTGCTGTGCTCATTTAACCACAACCTTAGTCCCTAAAATTTCTATCTTTCCATCAAGCTCATATTCATAGAGCAGATCACCAAATTTGTTATAAATTTCATTGAAATTTGAGTTGCTTTTTATGAAATTTAACATATCATCATTTTCGCTTTTTATCTCTAAATCTATAAATTTAGATACAAATTTATCTATATCGTCTATCAAAATTGCTTTTTTATTTGCTAGAAGTTCGTTTGTTCCTCTACTTTCATCCATTCTGTGAGGCAAAACATAAACAGGAATTCCTATCTCTTGAGCAACTTTTGCACTTGCAAGAGACCCGCTCCTTAAATCCGCTTGAGCAACGACTAAAGCTTCGCTTAATGATACAACTATACGATTTCTCTCTAAAAACTGATGCTTATATGCTTTGACTCCTTGAGGATACTCACTTAAAGCAAGTGAGTTTTTATAAATTTCTTTTATAAGTTGAGAATTTACCTTAGGATATATCTCATCAAGTCCATTTGCAAAAACTGCTATTGTGTTTGGAAAAGCACCTTTATGCGCTGCGCTATCACATCCTATAGCACCTCCACTTACAACACAAATTCTATTTCTTGCCAAAGCATTACTTAGATTTAAAATAAGCTGTTTAGTATAAATGCTCATTTTTCTTGAACCAACAATACTAACTTTTCGTCTCTTTAAATACTCTAAATTTCCTCTATAATAGAGCTTTTTAGGAGGATTTTTAAGGCGAGTTAGAGGTTCAAACTCACTTACATCTATGCTATTTATAATACTCATAAATTTCACTTAGAAAAACAACATCAACGCTTTTTAAAATATCATCTTTAGCCTCGTTAAGCGCCATAAAAGTACTTCTTCTAGGATGACCTATAGCGATAGCATAGCCTCTATCTTTAGCAAGATTTACAGCTTTTTTTAGCTGTTCTTTTATCTGTCTTATATCGTCACTATTGTCTAAAAATATATCTCTATAAACATAACGCATACCATACTTTGGAGCCAACTCTTGAGTTTTAGTATCGGATATAGTTTTTGAATCTATAAAGATAAAATCATATCTAAGCAGTGCCATTAGCAGCTTCTCCATAGAGTCATAATCACTTGTAAATTTACTGCCTGTATGGTTGTTTATAAATTTAGCATCTTTGAATTTATCCCTTATAAACTTAACTCTTTTTTCTACTGTATTATAACTATCTTTGGTTGTTAAAGTATCAAATTCTGGTGAGTTAAAATTTAAAGCCTCAGTAGGAAGGTGAATCATATAAAACTCAAAACTCTTTGCAATTTGTACTGTATCTGGATGATTTTTATTAGGAGGAAATATAGATGGCGTTAGCTTAAGGTCTATTTTTTTTATGTTTTTAGCGTGTGTGCTAGTTGCTACATCATCTATTATAATAGCAAGTTTTGGTTTGCCACTTGGGGTAGCTACAATAGGGGGTAAAAATGTTTTATTATCCTCATCTATCTTGATAATGTCAATTGTCTTTTCGGCTTTTTCTTCATCTAATAAAGGAATTTCTGGAAATTTAATAGTTAAATCTTCTTCTGTCTTCTCTTTAGGCTGAGGAATTTGCTGTTTTGTCTTTGTATCAGTTACTTTTTTATCTGAAAAAAGAGCGTCCAAACTCTTGTATGTAAGAACCCCTGCACCAAAACAGAGCAACATCAAAACTATAAGAGGGAAAATCTTACGCTTAAAGTTTTGTTTTTTAGGTAGTGGTCTTTTTCTAATTGTTTTTTTAGGAGCAGGCTTTTTAGCCTGCTTATTTTGTTTAGCCAAAATTAGTTTTTATCTTTATCTATAATTTTGTTTTGAGATATCCATGGCATCATTTCGCGTAACTCTTTACCTGTCTTTTCGATCAAGCTAGCTCTCATATTTGCACGCTCAGCGCTCATCTTGGTATATCCTGCTTTTCTCTCTAAAATAAATTCTTTAGCAAATGAGCCATTTTGGATATTTTTAAGTATCTCTTTCATAGCTTTTTTACTCTCACAGTTAATAACCTTTGGTCCACTTACATAATCACCATACTCAGCTGTATTTGATATAGAATAACGCATATCAGCAATACCGCCTTGATATATCAAGTCAACTATAAGTTTTAGCTCATGTAGACACTCAAAATACGCTAATTCAGGCTCATATCCTGCCTCTACTAATGTATTAAATCCAGCTTGAACCAAAGATGTAACACCACCACAAAGTACTGCTTGCTCACCAAAAAGATCGGTCTCAGTTTCATCTTTAAAAGTTGTTTCGATAATACCTGTTCTACCTCCACCTATTGCACATGCGTAGCTTAACGCGATCTCTTTTGCTTGTCCACTCTCATCTTGAGATACAGCAATAAGATCTGGTATACCACCACCTTTTACAAACTCACTTCTAACTGTGTGACCTGGTGCTTTTGGAGCTATCATTATACAATCAACTCCTTTTGGCGGGACTATTTGTCCATAATGTATATTAAAACCATGACCAAAAGCTATAGCATTGCCTTCACTTAAATTTGGACGAATTTCAGAATAGAAAAGATCTGATTGAATTTCATCTGGAACTAGTATCATTATAATATCGCTCTCTTTAACAGCTTCGGCAACTGTCATAACGCTAAAACCTTTTGCCTCAGCTTTTTTCCAACTACTTCCACCCTCTCTTAAGCCCACTACAACTGAAACCTCATTATCTCTTAAGTTTTCAGCGTGAGCATGACCTTGACTTCCAAAGCCTATCATAGCGACTCTTTTGTTTCTGATAAGATTTAAATCACAATCTTTATCATAGTAGACATTTACAGCCATATAACATTCCTTTTAAAAAATTTAGGGTATTATATCACAAACAGACTAGAAAAGTCCTAAAATAAACAAAATTTAAGGTAAAAAGGTGAGATTTGAAAATATTTTTAGAAAAACTTTTAGATGGAGTTGATGCTGGAAAAGTAAATTCTGAACAAAAAGAGATAATTCGAAATTTACAAACACTAAATGCTCTAACAAAACATAAAAATAAATTCTATTTAAATGATGGATTTATCACAGGAAAACTAGATATTAGCATGAATGGCACTGGATATATAGATGTGTATGATAAGCAATTTAAAGATGATATTTTAGTAGAAAATCGTGACCTAAACAGCTCAAAACAAAGCGATATCGTCTTAGCAAAACTTACTAAAAATAACAAAGGCAGACAAAAAGCAAAGATAGTACTCACCATAAAACCTGGCTTTGCAACAAGCATAGTCTACACCAAACAAGTTGGAAAACAGATTCTTGGAGTAAATATACAAACCGGGCTAACAAGCAATTTAAAAGCTTCACAAAAATCCCTTAAACAACTTCCACCTCACACAGTCCTTAAAATAGACAACAAAAGTGATGAAATAACTGAAATTTTAGGAGTTTTAGATGATGTTTGGGTGGATGAAAAAATTTCACTTGGAATTTATAACAAAAATGATGAATTTAGCAATTCTTGCATCAATGAAGCAAAAAGTTTTGGCGACAAAGTAGATAAATCCATGTATCCACAAAGGATAGATTTAACTCATTTAAACTTTTGCACCATAGATCCCATTGATGCTAAAGACTTTGATGATGCAGTTTGTTACGACCACACAAACCGAACTCTTTACGTAGCAATAGCTGATGTAAGCGAGTATGTGGGGTCATATACAGCCATTGATAAAGAGGCAAAATTTAGAGGGTTTTCTATCTATTTTCCTCATCGCTCAGTTCCGATGCTTCCTAAAAATTTAAGTGAAAATATCTGCTCTTTAAAACCAAAAGTTGATAGGCTTGCGTTTTGCTTTAAAATAGCTCTTGATGAAAATTTAAATCCAATTAGCGAAGAGCTTCAAAGCGTGATAATAAACTCTAAAGTTAGGCTTAATTATGATGAAGTTGATAATATCTTAAAAGATAAAAAATATGAAAATAGTGAAATTTTAGATATGCTCCTAAATTTAGGAGAACTTACTAAAAATTTACGTAAAAAACGCCTTAAAAAAGGCTTTGATTTTCACACAAAAGAGCTTAGAATCACCCTAGATAGTGATGGTAAACTAAAAAGCACTCGCTTTGAAATTTCAACCCCTAGTCACGATCTGATAGAAGACTGTATGCTTTTAGCAAATAAAGCAGCTGCAAAGATGATAGAAAAAGGAATCTTTAGAAATCATGGCGCAATGGAGGAGAAAAAAATCACTACCCTTATGGAAAACTTACTAAGCTTTGGTATAGATGTTAAATTTGACAAAGATCTACCAAAAATGATAGCAAATATACAATCCATAGCTGATGATATGGGCATAAGAGAAGAGATCGATAAGCTTATCATAAAATCGCAAAAAAGAGCGGAGTATAGTCCAGATCCAATTGGGCATTTTGGGCTTGGGTTTGATGATTATACTCATTTTACAAGTCCTATAAGACGTTACTCTGACCTACTTTTGCACCGTTTGCTTAAAGCAAAAATCGCTAATGATGAGAAGCTTTTTGACTTTTTACTTTTAAATATCGAGTCAACTTGTCAGAGCTTAAACACTCTTGAAAGAGAAGCTGATAAAGTAGCATATGACTTTATTGACCGCAAATTTGCACGTTGGGCTAAAGAGCATTTAGGAGAGAAATTTATCTGTTACATTGACACTAACGAAAACATTACAACAGCAAAGCTTGATGACAAATTAAAAGGAGCTAGGATATTTATCACAAATTATACAGCTGAAATTCTTACTCCTGTTTTGGTTGAGCTTATAGATTTTGATATAATAAATGCTAAAATTTATGGAAGAGTGGTTAAAAAACTAAATGTATAAAAGAGAACTTGACGCACTTATTTATGCGAAAAAACTACCAAATTTCATACTATTAAGAAGCAGAGATGCCTTTTTAAACGAGCTGTATACAGAAGAAATTCTTAACTACTGGAATGCTGAAAATTTATATAGCGTATATCCAAGCGAGTATGATTTTGAAAGCATTAGAAGTTTTTTAGCACCATCACTTTTTGGCGGAAAAAATGCAGTTTATATAAAAAGTGTAAAATTTGGCAGCACAAAAGAGATAAAAAGCTTGATTGAAATTTGTAAAAAAGATAAAAACTGTTTTTTGCTATATGAGTTTTTAGAAAACGATGAAAATCATATAAATGACGCTTTTATCAAAACTTTTGAAGGAAACTTTGTTCGTCTTTTTAGTCCAAACAATCCAAATGAAACACTTCAAATTTTAAACAAAAAATGCAAATCTTTAAAGCTTTATCCAAACAACGCCGCCCTACTTGAAATTTATCAAATTCATGGTGAGAATTTAAATCTCACAGCTGCTGAATTAGAAAAATTTGCCTCTCTTAACTACCCTTTAAATTTAGAAAATGTTAAAACACATGTCACAGGACTTAGTGAAGTTAGCTTTGAAGAGCTTTTTAAAAAAATCATAAATTTGGAAGATTTTAGAGATGAATTTTTTACCTATATAGAAAGTAGTGGATATAATGAGAGTGAATTTATAAGTTATACATACAATTATATGTATAGAATTTTTAAAATTCACACTCATATCAAACTTTATGGACAGCTTGATTTTCGTGCTATACTTGGTTATACTCCACCACCACTTATACAAAACGAACTTAAAAAAGAGGCACTTAAATTTAGCACAGCTGAATTTAAAGAGATGTTTAAAGTGCTTAATGAAACCGAATTTACCCTTAAAACTAAAAATGGAGTTGAAAAAACCTACTTTCTTCTCTCTCAGATGATGAAATTTCAAAGAGTTTTTTCTAAATAACAAAATCTCTATTTTAAGCTATTAAACAAATTTTAAGTATAAATTTAGTAAAATAATCAGTTGCGTTGATTACGCAAATCCTTGCTTGCGACACTCTCATACGTCACAAGCTAAATACCCATAAGGAGAATTTATGAAACATTATGAGGTTCTTTTCATACTTAAGCCAACGCTTACAGATGAAGAGTTAGTAAAAGAAGTTGACTTTGTCAAAGAGGTCATCACAAAAAATGGTGGCGAAGTTGCCTCTGTCATAGAGATGGGCGCAAGAAAACTCGCTTATAAGATCCAAAAGTTTGAAAGAGGCGTCTATTACGTCGTCTATTTCACAGCGCCAACAGCACTTATAGCTGAACTTACTAGAAATATTCGCTATAATGAAAACATCATTAGGTTTTTAACTGTCAAATATGAAAGTAAAAAAGAGATAGCTGCTTGGGAAAAACTAAGCAAAGGTATTAAGTTTACTCCAGTTAAAAAAGAGCGTAAACCACGCCCTGATAGAGGTGAACGCTACGATAAAAATGATAGTTACAATCCTAAAGAAAAAACTGAAGAAGTAGATATTCAAGAGATTGAAGAAAATCAAACCGTAGAAGGATAAATTATGTTTAACAAAGTGATACTCCTAGGAAACCTTACTCGTGATATCGAAATGAGATATTCACAAAATGGTGCAGCTGTAGCTAATGCAGGTATAGCTGTCAACAGAAAATACACTGTAAATGGTGAAAAAAGAGAAGATGTTTGCTTTGTAGATATCACGTTTTTTGGTAGAACTGCGGAGATAGCTAACCAATACCTTAAAAAAGGCTCAAAAATTCTGATTGAAGGTCGCCTTCAATACGACACATGGCAAGATAAAAACACTGGTGCAAACAGAAGTAAGCATAGTGTTGTAGTTGAAAACATGCAAATGTTGGGCAGTAGTAACGACAATCAAAACAGTAACTACAATCAAGGTGGTGGAAACTACTCAGGAGGAAATAGCAACTACTCTTCAAATCAAGATAGTAGCTATAAAAACTATCAAAACAAAAACAGCACTTCTCAACAAGGTGGATATGATAGAGTAAAACAAGATGATGCTCTAGATAGCTATAGCGAAAATATCCCAGATATAGACATAGATGATATGGATGAATTACCGTTTTAAAAGGAAAAAAAATGGCAGATAACAAAAGAAAATACGCAAGAAAATATTGCCACTATACAGAGGCAAAGATAGAGTTTATAGATTACAAAGATACACAACTTTTAAAGTACTGCTTATCAGAACGCTTTAAAATTATGCCAAGACGCTTAACTGGCACATCTAAAAAATATCAAGAGATGGTAGAAAAAGCAATAAAAAGAGCAAGACATGCTGCTTTAATACCATATGTAATTGATAGAGATGATATAGTAGCAAACCCATTTGAAATTTTATAACTTATAGATAGTGCGACTCGCACTATCTATTTATCTGAATTTATCAAACCACCACATTATACAAAAAGCTAAGCTAGCAGGTTTAATTATGCTTTCATCATAGATAAATTTCTTAGCATCTTCAACAGGAAGATAAAAAAGTTCTATATACTCATCATCTATACCACCACCCTCACCTTTTTGCATCTCATCGCAAATTTCAGCGTAAAAAAATGTCTGTTTAGAAGCTGAAGTACCAAGTCCACCATAAAATAATGATATCTTTTTTATACTATTAACTTCATAACCAACCTCTTCGTAAATTTCCTCTATAGCTGTATCTTTACTACTTAACCCCTTATCCATCAATCCTGAACATAGTTCATAAGAATATCCAAAATCTAAGTTTTCTCCTAAACTCTCTTGCCTAAAAAGTACAGGAATTCTAAGCTGTTTAACTAGCAAAAAAGCATCTTTTTGTCTATGATATAAGAGCGTAGAAACACTATCATGAATCTTTGCACAGTCCCACTTTAAAATTTTGCCATTATGTTGATAATTAACTCTAAAAATATCTATAAATTTAGAACTATCTATTTTCTCAGTATTTAAAATTTTAGTTTTCATATATACTCCTACAAAAGTATTATAGTTGCAAGCCCTAAAAATACAAGAAATCCAATTATATCAGTTAGTCCAGTAAGGATTACTGAAGAGCCAACTGCAGGATCAACACCAAATTTTTTAAGCATTAAAGGTATAATTGCACCAAAAAAACCAGCTAATGATAAATTTATAAACATAGCTAGTATAATTATAACTCCAACCATAACTCCTTTAAACCACAATGTAGCTACTATACCAACTAAGATTGCAAATAAAACTCCATTTATTATAGCTATACTGCACTCTTTTTTAATAACCTCTCTTGCGTGAGCAAAATTTATATCACCAAGTGCAAGCCTTCTTACTGTTACAGTAAGCGACTGCATGCCAACATTTCCCCCTAAAGAAGTAACAACAGGCATTAATACAGCAAGTGCAACATAAGACTCTATAGTTGCATCAAACAAGCCTATAACAAAGGATGCTAAAAATGCTGTTATTAAATTTAGCCCAAGCCAAATTGCTCTAGATCGCCCTGCCTTAGAAATGCTAGCACTTTCTTCTTCTGCTTCATCATCAACACCTGCAAGGTTATAAATTTGCTCTGTTGCACTTTCAGTCATAAAATCATGAATATCATCAGGTGTAATACGTCCTAACAATACTCCTTTATTGTCAACGACAGGAACAACAGACAAATCATAATCCCCAAAAACTTTAGCTACATCTGAAATTGTATCTTTATCTAAAACTGTGATTGGTTGAAAATTTGCATCTTTTATCGCACTTCTAACCACCTCTTCTATTGTAAGACTAAAGTTATACAATATAAGGTCTGAAAGGTTTATAGCATATTTTAACACGCCATCATCATCAACAGCAAAAAGTTGATATGCAACTCCTAACTCACCAGAATGACGCATATCTCGCAAACGATCAACTGCTTCCATTACAGTTTCATCAAGTTTTGCACTAAAAAACTCAACTTGCATATATGAGCCGGCTTCATTTTCTTTATATGAAGATATCTTTAAAATATCTTCTTTATCATCATCATCTAGCTCATGAAAAATTTGCCTAGTGAAATTTTCATCTATACTATAAAAATCATCTAAAAGCTCGACTTGATCATCACTTTCTAGCTTTTCAATCATCTTTATAATTTTATTTTTAGGAATAGTTTCAAGTATATCTTTAAGCATATGGTTTGGCATCTCAAAAGCGGCATCAGCTAAGTCGTCAATATCCACCGCATGCAGATATTTCTTATAAAGCGTTTCATTATACTTTTTGAAAATTTTTAAACTATTAGCAATATCTGCACCACTTAAGTGCTCTCCTGATCCATCTATATGAGCATTTAAAGCTTCTATGGCTTCAATAATAACTTTTTGCGCGCGTTCGTCTTTGCTCTCTTCAAGCTTTTCTAGATCATTCATTCTCTTCCTTAAAAATTTATAAAACTATCAAAAGGGGTAAACTTATCTGGATTATGAAAACCGCCCATAGCCATTTGAAGTTTCTCATTTTGATCTCTAACTACCTTTTCAAATTCTTTTTTCTCTTTAATACTTTGTGTCTCTTTTTCTTTTCCAACAGCTTTTTCAAAATCTATAGCTTTGTTATTTTTATAAAGACCAAGGTGAAGATGTGCTCCTGTACTAGTTCCTGTTGAACCTACGTAAGCTATAACATCTCCTTGTTTTATATTTTGTCCATTTTTAAGATTTTTTGCAAATTTACTAGTATGTGCATACAAACTTCTATATCCATTTACATGTTTTATCTCAACAGTTCTACCATATCCCCCTTTAGTACCAACAAAACTCACTGTTCCATCAGCAACTGCTTTTATTGGAGTGCCACTCTTTGCAGAATAATCAGTTCCTAAATGAGCACGGTAAATTTTATGAACTGGATGAAACCTTTTAAGAGTAAATTTAGACGAAATTTTAGCTCCTGGGATAGGTCTTTTAAAGAGAAAATTTTCAGTTAGTTTTCCCTTTTCATTATAATATTTACCTTCATACTGATACATATATTTACTTTCGCCTTTTTCTTCTATCATTCCTGAAATTATTTCAGTTTGACCATAAGGCTGTCCTAAACGCTCTTTTTGCTTATATATAAGAGCTAAACCATCCTCTTTTTGAAGTCTTTGAAAATTTACAACCTTACTAAAAACCACAGAAAAAGCATTAGCTAATGCACTGTTGCCTGTGGCTTTGTTGATATCCAAATAAGGAGAACTTTCTATACTTATACCAAGCTGATAAATTTCTTCAGTATAAACAGTAGGGGTAAAAGTTAAAGCGTAATCCTTTTTACTATCTTTATATATATGAATTTGAAGCTCTTCGGTGATGGGTATTAAAATTTGATCTATTACACCGTTATTACCTACTAACATTTCACACTCAGTTCCTGCAACAATCTCAGTTGCAAGCTCTTTATCAGTCTCAGATAAACTATAATACAACCTACCTGGAATATCTAGATTTTCTAAAAACTGCAAAAAACTTACTCCATTTGGCCATATAAATTTCTGCATGTTAAACCCTGCTGAATATAGATTTAACGTCATAAACAGTAGCAACAATACATTTTTAAACATCTAATCCTCACCTTTATTTGCTAAATCAAAATTCTACTATATTTTTGCATACATTAGGTAAACTAACCACACTTTAGCACTCATTAACCGAAATTTTAGTATAATAGTATTTTATGAAAACCAAGGAGCAAATTTGAGGTATATATTATCATTTATGCTGTTTATAAGCAGTATGTTTGCGGCATCTTTTAACATGCCTTTATATAAGTCAGTACTTATGGAAGTTAACGAAAATGAGGGATATGGTATAGTCCTTGATAGTAGCAATCTTGTTGTTGGAAGTAGTGGTGTTGTAGTTCATACTTTTAATAATGGCGAAAGTTCAATTATCGCACGTGGTGTTGTTGAAGAAAAAAAAGAAGGACGCGCTAAAATTATATTTGAGGTGTTTGGTGGACTCTCACAACCTGCCTTACCAATTCCTGGGGTTTTACCACGAGTAGGTGATGAAGTAGTTCTTAACTTCTTATATGACAGAGCTTTGATAGTAGCGCCAAATGAAGATATTTATAACCAAATAGTTGCCTCTTTCCCAAACGTTAAATTTATTCATCCTGATATTATGGGAGCATATCTAAATTCATACAGCACACCAAATCCTGATCGTGATGACTTTCGTAAGATGTGTGCAGCAAATGCAGTAGGACTTATTTTTATAGCGCTTGATGGAAAAGCAGTTTTTGCCGATTGCGGTAGCTTTAAGATTTTAAAAGAATTCCAAAGCAGTCAGGTACAAAACTATCAAGTACCTTTTTATAGCAGAATTTATGGTATTAAACCGGCTTGGTGGAAGTGGAATAGCTCTTACATTGGAGATTATAATTCACACTATAAATACCTATTAGATATCAAGGAGTAAATTTTGGATACTAAACATAGTGAGTTTTTTACAAACTTACTAGGTAAAGAAAATACCTATTTTGACAAACCGCATCTTTTAGCATATAGCTATGATGCAACGCGTAAAGAGCATTTACCAGATGGCGTTTTATTTCCACGTGATGAAAAAGATGTAAGCGAGATCTTAAAATATTGCAATGATAACAACATTTTTGTAGTTCCAAGAGGTGCTGGAAGTGGCTTTACAGGTGGAGCGATAGCAATAAGTGGTGGTATAATCATAAGTTTTGAAAAACATATGAACAAAATAATTGAAATTGATCTTGAAAATATGGTAGCAGTAATTCAGCCTGGCGTTTTAAATATGGATTTGCAAAAAGCAGTAGAAGCCAAAGGACTTTTTTATCCACCTGATCCAGCTAGCCAAAATTATAGCACAATAGGTGGCAATGTAAGCGAAAATGCAGGCGGTATGAGAGCAGCTAAATATGGTATCACAAAAGACTATGTTATGGCTCTAAGGGCTGTTTTACCAAATGGAGATATCATTCGTGCTGGTAAAAAAACTATCAAAGATGTCGCAGGATATAATGTCACTGGAATTTTGATAGCTAGCGAAGGAAGCTTAGCAGTTATCACAGAGATTACACTCAAGCTAATCGCAAAACCAAAGCTTACTAAAACAGCAATGGGCGTATTTGAAAGTGTTGAACATGCCATGGAAGCTGTATATAAAACTCTAGCCTCAGGAGTTACTCCTGTAGCTATGGAATTCCTAGATAACCTCAGTATAAAAGCGGTAGAAAAAAGATTTAACAAAGGTCTTCCAATTGATGCAGGCGCGATACTTATAACTGACGTTGATGGAGATTTGGAAATTTCACTTGATAATGATTTAGCAGCGATAGAAAAGGTATTTATGGAAAACAAAGCTAAAAGCTTTAAAATAGCAAAAGATGCTAAAGAGAGTGAAGATTTATGGTTCGCTAGAAGAAATTGTTCACAAGCTATTACTTGCTATGGCTCACTTAAGATAAATGAAGATATCACAGTCCCGCGCTCAAAGTTGCCAAAGCTTTTAGAAAAAATATCTGAAATTTCAACCAAATACAGTGTAACTACACCTTGTTTTGGTCATACTGGTGATGGCAATGTCCATACAAACGTAATGGTTGATAAAAACGATCTTGATGCTGTAAAAAGAGGCTATGAGGCGATTGAAGAAATATTTAAGGTCACAGTTGAACTTGGTGGAACTTTAAGTGGTGAACATGGTATTGGCATCTCAAAAGCACCTTATATGAAACTTGCTTTTAGCGAAGAAGAGATGAATCTTTTCCGAGCTATTAAAAAAGCATTTGACCCAAAAGGGATATTAAATCCTAATAAAATGGGCTTATAATCTAAACTTGAAATTTAAGGTATGAAATTTATAGACAAAACTAAAGCTTTAGCAGAGAAAATTTATGATAAAGAGATTTTCAACCACTCAGCAAGTCTTAGCTTTCATACTTTACTATCTATAATTCCCATTTTATTTATATCTTTTTCTATATTTACTCAGCTTCCTAGCTTTGAAGGTCACTACGAAAATATCAAAAATTTTATCTTTAGTAGTCTTCTTCCATCTCATCAAGACAGTGTTTCAAACTACCTTGATAATTTTTTATCAAATAGTGGAAATTTAGGACTTTTTGGATTTATATCTGTGATACTTATAACAATTATGTTTTTTACAAATTACATGTATGTGGTTGAACGTATCACAGGATCTAAAAGTCGCGGTTTCTGGCAAGAATTTAGCAAGTACTGGACACTTATGACTTTAGCGCCTCTTGGACTTGTGTTGTCATTTTATATCTCAGCTAAACTTCAAAGTTTTCTAGATGAAAGCAGTATAACAAGCTGGATAAATATAGCTAGTATTTTGCCATATCTCATTATCTGGGCGATATTTACAGTAGTTTATATCATATCCATAAATCTCAAAGCAAAAGTTAAGAACATAGTTATAAGCTCACTTTTAACAAGTCTAACATGGAATTTCTCTAAATTTTTCTTTATCCAATACACACTTTACAACAAAACATATCTTAGTATATATGGTTCTTTTAGTGTTTTACTTTTCTTTTTTGTGTGGATATATTTAAGTTGGGTCATCTTTCTTTATGGCTTTAAAATTTATGAATTTTTAGAAAATCGTCAAAACTCAATAAAAATAGAAATTTCAAACGATATAAAATAACGGTATTATTCCTATTAAAGCCAAAAATATAGCTATAAATTTATATCTTATCGCTGGAATTAAAAGTAAATTCATCATCCAAAAAAGATAATTTGGAATTTCAGTTTGATAAGTAACAACTTCAAAATCCAAAAATTTTAAAAGCATAAAGTCCATCAAATAACCTAAGCCAAAGAGGTGTAGTATCGCACTAAGAGGATAAAATAGCACAAAAATATATCCAACTGGTATAACTGCAACTTGCGAAAATGCCAAAGTAGGAAAGAAGTGATACACTGGAATATTCATCGCTAAATAAACATAGATATTTAACCAAACAGCGTGCCATACTATTTTTTTAAAGCCCAAAACTTCTCTAAAATCTCCCCAATGATGAATATACAAATATATATAAAAAACGCCCAAACATGAAAAATAAAATCCTATAGAAAAAAGAAAACTTGGAAAGATGCAGACAGTTAAAATAATAGTTAAAAACAGTGTATAAAAGGATAAAATTCTTATATTTTTTATCAAAAACAAAAACCCTAAAAAAGCCATCACCAATGAACGCAAAAAACTAGGAGTAAAATCAAGTAAAAAAAGATATATCACCATAAGAAAAAAAGCCAAAGTAGCTATATCAAAATAACTACTTCTATAAGGAAAAAATCGTTTTTGAAAAAACCTATAAACTGGCGTTATAAAGAGAAATATTGTACTAAATATAATACCCAAATGAAAACCACTTATAGAAACAACATGCGCTATTCCCCACTTAGTAACATCTGCTCTAAGCTCCTTTGATATCGGCGTTGCAAGATATAAAGTAGCGTATAGCTCTTTTATCTTAAGATTAGTGTGTTGTGATACGATAGCCTCTACAAGAAAATCTTTGAAATTTGAGCTGTTTTCTAACTTTTCAACATCAAAAGATGACATATAAAAATTCTTTTTTAAATACTCTTTATATGTTACATTATCAGTTATAACCCCTAAAGATAACCTATCATAACGCTTTATATCGCTATCTTTACCAGTTATAGTGTAAAATGAAAACTCTTTGTTTCTAAGCTTTAAAACCCTGTATGTTTTAGAGTTTTTAGTTTTTATATATGAATGTTCTACTTTTGCCTCTAAAAACTGAAATTTTTTATCAGTAAATTTTGAAAATTCGTAATATTGATATAACAAATTTAGTATAAATACCAAACCTACTACAATTAAAAATACCGAAATTTCACGTCTATTTTCAAAAAGTTCAAATTTTATCATGGTAAATTATATACAAAATTTAATCTATTCGCAATTTTTACAGACAACACAGCCCTATTAAGAGTTTAAAAAATAAAAATTTGGTATAATTATTCAAAATTTAAAAAAAGAGAGCATATGATAAATAGCATTTATATCAACAGAGAATTATCTTGGCTTCGCTTTAATACCCGTGTTTTAAAACAATGCCTTAAAGATATACCACTTTTAGAAAAACTAAAATTTTTAGCTATATACTCTACAAATTTAGATGAATTTTATATGATAAGGGTTGCCGGGCTAAAACAGCTATTTTTAGCTGGCATCACTATAAGTGGCACTGATGAGATGACTCCACTTGATCAGCTAAGAGAGACAAGAAAGTATATTGGTAATGAAAAACTTGAGCTAGAAAGGCTCTATCTTGAAACAATAAGTGCTCTTGAAAAAGAGAGTTTGTTTATAAAAGATTATGAGGATTTAACTCCTGCATTAAGAGATAAAGCTGATGAGTATTTTTTCTCAAACATCATACCTATCATCGTTCCTATAGCAGTTGATGCAACTCACCCTTTTCCTCACCTAAACAACTTAAGCTTTGCTCTAGCAGTAAAACTTACAGATCCACAAAGTGATGATACGGTTAAATTTGGAATGATAAGAATTCCTCGTGTCTTACCTCGCTTTGTTCAAGTAGCCATTGATACTTACGTTCCTATCGAAACGATAGTTCATCGCCACGCTGAAGAGATATTTCCCGGATATACACTTCTTAGCTCTGCACCTTTTAGAGTAACTAGAAATGCCGATATTATCATTGAAGAAGAGGAAGCTGATGACTTTATGCTAATTCTAGAGCAAGGTCTAAAACTTCGTCGTAAAGGTGCTTTTGTTAGACTTCAAATAGCTAAAAATGCAGATCAAGATATAGTTAACTTTCTAAATGAGCATATGAAAATTTTCTATAAAGATATCTATGAGTATAAAATACCACTATCTTTAGAAGGTCTTTGGGAAATTGTATCAAATAAAAATTTTACTCACCTAAATCACCCTCTTTACACACCTAAAACCCTACCACCTTTTAACGAAAATACCTCTATTTTTGACACCTTAGATAAAGGTGAAGTCCTCTTATACCACCCATATGATAGCTTTGATCCTGTTGAAAAACTAATTAAAGAAGCTTCAAAAGATCCAAAAGTTGTAAGTATTCGCATGACCTTATATAGAGTTGAAAAAAACTCACCTATCGTTGCAGCTCTTATGGATGCGGCAAATGATGGCAAACAAGTCACTGTTATGGTAGAGTTAAAAGCTAGGTTTGATGAGGAAAACAACGTCCATTGGGCTAAAGCTCTAGAAAGTGCTGGAGCTCACGTTATATATGGTATAGCAGGCTTTAAAGTACATGCTAAATGCACTCAAATCATACGCAAAAGCGGTGATAAACTAAAATTTTATATGCAATTTGGCACGGGTAATTATAACGGAAGTAGCGCTAAAATTTATACTGATGTAAGCTTTTTTACAACTGATGATAGTTTTGCTCAAGACTCAACTAAATTTTTTCACATACTATCAGGATACAATAAAAACAGAAAACTAAACACACTTTCAATGTCGCCTATGCAGATAAAAGAGCGTCTTATTGAAATGATAAAAAATGAGCAAAGTAAAGGAAAAAACGGACATATAATAGCAAAAATGAATGCTTTAGTTGACTCAGATATGATAAAAGCACTATGCAGTGCAAATGCAGCTGGAGTTAAAATAGATCTTATAGTTAGAGGAATATGCTGTCTTAGACCTGATATAAAAGGAGCTAGCGAAAATATAAAGGTTATTTCGATAGTTGGAAAGTATCTTGAGCATGCTAGAATTTTCTACTTTAAACACTCAAATCCTGGAGTTTATATCTCAAGTGCTGACTGGATGCCTAGAAATTTAGAACGTCGTTTAGAACTCATGACACCGATCTATAATGAAACATTAAAACAAAAAATTATCGACATGTTAACTGTTCAGCTTAACGCTACCTCTCTTGCTTTTAGACTTAAAAATGATGGTGAATATGAAAGAATTATGCCTGAAAAGGGTGCTTCACCTCTAAATTCTCAAGAATTTTTAGAAAACTACCACAATAAACTATATAAAATTCACAAAAAACATTCACAAACAGAAAGTCTGCTTGCAAATAAGCTAATTAAAGAGAGCTAATTTTAGGGGCATTTAAGCCCCTAAAAATTCTAATCAACCTCTACACTTATATGAGATTGCTTTTCCTCAGTTATCTTTGAGTACTCTTTACCATTATAATATCCGATATTTTTATATCCTATTAAAACGTTTTCTTCTACAACTTTATTTTCATATGTACAATTATCGTTTCTAATAGTATTTTCAACTCTATTTCCTGCATAGCCACCTCCTAAAACTCCTGCCACAGTAGCTATTTTCTTGCCCGAACCACCACCTATTTGATGGCCTATTATCCCACCAGCTGCCGCACCAGCGATAGTTCCTAAAATATTATAATTCTCATCATCACAGCTATTTATCGTCTTTGTGACCTCTCTAGTTTCATATATAGGTTTATGTTCAACCACATCAATAGTAACGGATCTGGCAAAAACAGAAGTTGTTATAACCAAAAAAAATAAAATAAGCTTCTTCACATCTACTCCTTTATTTAAAATTAATATTATTATAAT
>JAAYFN010000008.1 GCA_012728225.1 Campylobacter sp. | reverse complement strand
TTTACCAGCATGAGCCATAGACAAAGCTCCTCTTAAATGTTTATGAGTTTGTCCAACGCACTCGCATTTAATCCTCCAACCTGGCCCGCCTGTGCCTGTTCCTTTTGGGCATCCACCTTGTATAACAAAATTTGGTATCACACGGTGAAAGTTTAGACCATCATAAAAGCCATTATTTGCTAAATCTGCGAAATTTAACACAGCTTGAGGTGCTTCATTGGCATATAATTCAAGCTCCATAGATCCTTTTTCTGTCTCTATAATAGCCGTTTTTGGCAACTTTTCTGGAATTTCATAAGTTTTGATATGATCCATTTCCATCCTTTATTGTAAATTTAAGCTATATTTGTGAAGATATTTTGCACATCATCATCTTCTTCTATTTTGTCAATAAGCTTTTCGATATTGATAAGCTGTTCATCACTAAGTTCTATTTTGTTTTGTGCGATATACTTTAAATTTCCACTTATTGCTTCAAGTTTAAGCTTTTCGATCCCCTCATTTAGTTCGCCAAAGCTATCATACTCTCCATAAACAATCAGAGTACTTTCTTCATCATCTTCTTGACTTTCGTTTATCTCAGTACCAATAAGACCATAATCAATCAGCTCAAGCTCAATTTCTTCAAGATCTTGTTTTGGCATTTTAAGTTCAAAAACAGCCCTTAAATCAAACATATATAAAAGGCTTCCAGTTGGCAAAAACTCAGCTCCATTTTTGCCAAGGATAGATTTTATATTTGCGACTGTGCGAGTGTTGTTATCAGTTGCGCACTCTATTATCATCATAACACCATGTGGTCCTCTTGCGTCATAGTGAATGGTTTGGATATCTAAACTATCCTTTCCAGTAGCACGACTTATCGCAGCATCGATATTGTTTTTTGGCATATTTTGAGCTTTTGCGGTTGCTATCGCGAGCCTAAGTTTTGGATTCATATCAGGATCAGGACCACCCTCTTTAGCAGCAACTGTTATAGCTTTGCCAAGTTTAGGAAATATCCTACTCATCCTGCCCCATCTTGCCTCTTTTGCGCCTCTTCTGTACTCAAATGCTCTCCCCACTTTCAATCCTTTCTTGAAATAAAACTAAATTATACCATAGAGTGTTTAAATATTAAATTTATACAGTTATATGATATTAAAAAGAAATTTAGCATTTCTGTTTATACTTTTAAAAATTTAAAGGAGATAACTATGAGAAATTTTAAAGTTTTAAACATTTCATGTGAAAATTGTGCAAACACTATCAAAAATGTTTTAAGAGATGAATTTGGCGAGGTTAAAGTAGATGTAAAAAGTGGCATAGTTAGTCTTAATCTCTCTGATGAAAATACAGATAAATTTTATGAAGAGATAGAGGATATCGGCTTTGAGGTAGTTGAAGAGGTTAAGTAGATGTCCGAAAAAATAAGACTAAATATAGTTGGTATGACTTGTGTAAATTGTTCAAATGCAGTAGAGCGAGTGACTAAAAAAATAGATGGAGTTTTAGACGTAAATGTAAGTTTTGCCTCAGGTTATGGTGAGTTTGATGTTGTGGATAAGAACCTTGAAAGCACTATACAAACTAAGATAGAAAAGCTTGGTTACGAAGTAGCAACCAACTATGAAGATCTTATATCAAAGAAAAGAGACTCTCTTAATTTACTCAAAAATAAGCTTATTTTAGCGACAATTTTAACCATAATTATAATGTACTTACATATGGTTGCTGAGCATAATTTTATAAATTCACTTTTACAATTTTTTCTTAGTGGAATTGTAGTTTTTTTCTGTGGATCTAGCTTTTTTACTCATGCAGTAGGAGCTCTTAAAAATAAAAGTTTTGATATGAATGTTCTTGTTGCACTGGGAAGTTCAGTGGCATTTTTATACTCAGCTTTTATCTTTTTGTTTCCAAATTTAGTTGACGTGAAGTTTGCAAATTTATACTTTGAATCAGCTGCTATGATAGTGACTTTTATACTTTTTGGAAGGTTTTTAGAGTGGAATTCTAAAGCTAAGGCAAATGATTATATAAAAACTCTTCTTGATTTAACCCCTAAAATGGCATTTTTAGTTAAAGCTGATGGCACTACTGATGAAATTTTAGCCACTGATTTAAAAGTTGGTGATGTTTTTATGGTAAAAAGCGGTATGAATGTGGCGCGCGATGGTGTGATAGTATATGGTTGTACTGAGATAGATGCATCATCTTTAACCGGTGAGAGTATGCCAGTTTATAAAAGAGTTGGTGATATAGTAAATGCAGGATCACTTAATATAAATGGTGTCATAAATGTCAAAGTTACAACTGAAGCTTATGAGACTTTGCTTGCTAGAATTACTAAGCTTTTAAGTGAAGCAGCAGCTAAAAAGATGCCGGTTGCAAGGATAGCTGATAGAGTTGCAAATTTCTTTGTGCCTGCTGTTATAATCATATCTTTGCTTACTTTTTTAGTATGGTTAGCTTTTGGCAATGCTTATTATGGAATTTTGTGTGCGATATCGGTTTTGGTTATATCTTGTCCTTGTGCTTTAGGGCTTGCAGTTCCGATATCTATAGTTTGTGCTATTTCAAATTTAGCTAAAAACGGAGTTTTAGTTAGAAATCCAGAAGTTTTAGAGATAGCTAAAAATACACAAAATATTCTTTTTGACAAAACCGGAACTATAACAAAGGGTGAAATTTCAGTTCAATCTACAAATTTAAGTGATGAAATTTTAGCTATCACAGCTAGTTTAGAGTTGGCAAGTGAGCATCCTATAGCTAAGGCGATAGTTGATTATACTAGAAAAAAAGATATAAAAGTAACAAATTTTAGTGGTGAGTTTACTAATGTTTTAGGTAGAGGCATTAAAAGCGATAGAGTATTGGTAGGAAATTTAGAGCTTTTAAAAGAAAATGGCGTAGTTGATATCGATGAAAGTGAAGCAAAAGAATTTATTGATGATGGATACAGTGTTATTTTAGTTGCAGTTGACGGTAGATATATGGGCTATATAACCTTAAGTGATGTTATAAGGGATAGTGTTAAACCTCTCATTGCTTGGCTTAAATTAGTAGGTATAAAAAGTGCTATGGTCACAGGAGATAATGAAAGTGTAGCAAATTTGATATCTCAAGAAGTAGGTATTGATAAAGTTTATGCCAAACAGCTTCCTGAGGACAAATTTAAGGTAGTAAAAAGCTGTGAAAATAGCATTTTTATAGGTGATGGAGTCAATGACGCTTTACCGCTTAAAGAGGCGACTATCGGCGTTGCGATGAATAGCGGAAGCGATATAGCAAAGGGCGCAGGTGATATACTTTTGGTAAATAACGATCTTCTAGGAGTTTTAAAACTTTTAGAAATTTCAGAAAAAAGTATTAGGGTTATAAAACAAAATCTCTTTTGGGCATTTTTTTACAACATTATATGTATTCCAGTAGCTGCTGGTATTTTATACCCGTTGTTTGGAATTTTACTTCAACCTCATTTTGCAGCACTTGCTATGTGTTTTAGCTCAGTTACAGTTGTTTTAAACTCATTAAGACTTAAATTTCATAAATTTAAAATTTAGATAAAGAGATAAAAAGAGCCCATTAAAAGTAAGTTTTTAAATTTATGCCCTCTAAATTTAAAAGAGCTTTTTTTATCTCAAGTCCTCCGCTATATCCACCAAGACCATTTGTTGCGATCACTCTGTGACAAGGGATGATAATAGGGATTTTATTTTTAGCATTTGCGTTGCCAACTGCTCTGTAAGCTTTAGGGCGAGCAATTTTGCAAGCTATATCTTTATAAGATACTGTTTTACCATAAGGGATACTTAAAAGTGCTTTGTAGACATCTTTTTCAAACTCAGTTCCTCCTAAATTTAGTTTAACACTAAAATTTTTAAGCTTACCTTTAAAGTAACTATCAAGCTCTTTAACACAGAGATTTAAATTTTTGTTTGTTGTATTTGAGTTTTTAAATTCAGTGCTAAACTCTATCTCGCAAATTCCATGTTCATCACCTGAAATTTCTAAATTTAAAAAAGAGGTTTTAAACCAAATCTTATCCAATTTTCGCCCTTTTTATGCAGATTATAGCTAAATTTTATCTTAATTTGGTAAAATATCTTAAATTAAAATAGGAGTGTATTATGTCATTTTTTGATGAGTATGAAAAGCATGTTAGGCAAAGAGAGAACTTAGGGGTACCACCACTTCCTTTGAGTGTGGAGCAAACTAAAGAAGTTTGCCAGATGCTTAAAGACCAAAATCCAAGACAAAGTGAACTTATAAAGTTACTCAAAACTCGTGTAAGTCCTGGAGTCGATGAGAGTGCTAAGGTAAAAGCTGAGTTTTTAAACGAGATATTAAATCATGAGCAAAAAGTCGAAGGTATTGATAAAAAAGAGGCTATTAATATGCTTAAAACTATGCTTGGCGGATACAATGTGATCGTTTTAATATCTTGCTTAGAAAGCAGAGATAACGTCATAGCTAGCGGTGCTGCTGAGGCACTTAAAAGCATTATATTTGTTCATGACTATTTTAACGATATTACAACTCTTGTTAAAAAAGGCAATCCATACGCTATAAGCGTGCTTAAAAGCTGGGCTAATGCACAGTGGTTTACTACCCGTCCAGAACTTCCACAAAAGATAGAGGCTATAGTTTTTAAAGTTCCAGGTGAGACCAACACTGATGATTTAAGTCCTGCAAGTGAAGCATTTACAAGAAGCGATATCCCACTTCACGCAAACGCTATGCTTTCTAGACGCCAACCAGGAAGTATTGATAAGATAAATGAGCTTAAAAAAAGTGGTCGAGAAATTGTTTATGTAGGAGATGTTGTAGGAACGGGATCAAGCCGTAAAAGTGGTATAAATAGCGTTCAATGGCATTTAGGTAAAGATATAGAAGGTGTGCCAAACAAACGTACAAGCGGTATTGTTATCGGCTCAACTATAGCACCGATATTTTTTACAACAGCTGAAGATAGTGGGGCTTTGCCTATCATAGCTGAAGTTAATGCTCTTGAAATGGGCGATAAGATAGATATATATCCTTATAAAGGTGAGATTATAAAAAATGGCACTATTGTAGCGAAATTTAACCTTATACCAAACACTTTATTTGATGAGATAAGAGCAGGTGGTAGAATTTCACTTATCATAGGACGTTCACTTTGTGCTAAAGCTAGAGAATTTTTAGGGCTTGATGTTGAACAAATTTTTACTAAACCAAAACAGCCTGAAAGTAGCAATGATGGTTATACCTTAGCTCAAAAAATGGTAGGAAAAGCATGCGGTATAGAGGGTGTAAGAGCTGGTATGTATATAGAGCCTATGACGTTAACTGTAGGAAGTCAAGATACAACAGGACCCATGACAAGAGATGAAATTAAAGAGCTTGCTAGTTTAGGTTTTGGAGCGGACTTTGTACTTCAAAGTTTTTGTCATACAGCTGCTTATCCTAAGCCAAGTGATGCTATAACTCATAAAACACTTCCAAATTTTATGATTAGTAGAGGTGGAGTTTCACTTAAACCAGGAGATGGTGTTATCCATTCATGGCTTAACCGTATGGTATTACCTGATACAGTCGGTACGGGCGGGGATTCACATACTAGGTTTCCTATCGGTATAAGTTTTCCTGCAGGAAGTGGGCTTGTAGCATTTGCAGCAGTTACAGGAGTAATGCCTGTAAATATGCCTGAGTCTATTTTAGTTAAATTTATAGGTAAAATTCAACCAGGGATTACACTTAGAGATTTAGTTAATGCTATACCGTATTATGCTATAAAAAAAGGTCTTTTAACAGTAGATAAGAAAAACAAAAAAAATATATTTGCTGGTAGAATTTTAGAGATAGAAGGTCTTGCTGATTTAAAAGTTGAGCAAGCTTTTGAGTTAAGTGATTCAAGTGCAGAAAGAAGCGCTGCAGCGTGTACGGTAGCATTAAATAAAGAGCCTGTTATAGAGTACCTTAACTCAAATATTGCTTTAATTGATGCTATGATAGAAGCTGGATATAAGAGCAAAGAGACTCTTTTAAGGCGTAAAGAGAAGATGTTAGCTTGGGTTAAAAAGCCAACTCTTTTAAAGGCTGATAAAAATGCAGTTTATGCTGAGGTTATAGAGATAGATATGAGTCAGATCAAAGAGCCTATATTAGCATGTCCAAATGATCCAGATGATGTTGCAACACTTAGTGAAATTTTAGCTGATGATACTCGTCCACACAAAATAGATGAGATCTTTGTAGGAAGTTGTATGACAAATATCGGTCATTATAGAGCATTAGGTGAGGTGCTTAAAGGCGAGGGAGCTGTGCCAACTAGGCTTTGGGTTGTTCCACCTACAGTTATGGATGAAGCAGAGCTTAAAGATGAAGGTTATTACTCACTTTATGCAGAAGCTGGCGCAAGAACAGAACTTCCAGGATGCAGTCTTTGTATGGGAAATCAAGCTCGCGTTGCTGATAATGCCACAGTTTTTTCAACATCAACTAGAAATTTTGATAACCGTATGGGTTTAGGTGCACAAGTTTATTTAGGAAGTGCCGAGTTGGCTGCAGTTTGTGCTATATTAGGGCGTTTGCCAAGTGTTGAAGAGTATATGGATATAGTGCCTAAAAAGCTTAAAGGCAAACAAGAAGAGGTTTACAAATATTTAAATTTTGATAAGATAGAAAATTTTAAATTATAAATATTTATATAGTGCCTAAATTTTACTTAAATATATAGTTTAGGCGCTTGATTTATCTAAATTTCATAATTTTTAGGTAAAATAGCAAGTTAGGATTTGGAGATTTTATGAGAGTAATTGCACTTTTGATATCATTTTTATCGCTCTTATTTGCTGATATTTGTAGTGATATACTAGATAATCCTGATCGATTTTTTAGTGACAACTCTAACTATGTTTATATCCAAAAAAACACCCATTGTATCGAAATTGCACGAAACTTAGAGAGTTTACAAACAGTTGCTTTTGAGATACGTGGAGTAAATTTAGATTGTGATGGAAGTGCTGCTATAAGTTATCAAAAGAAATTTCAGTTTAATATACTCAAAGCACTTCTTTCACCTGAAATTTACAAATCAACACTTATTAGTCCAGAAGAGGCAGATGCTATCACTAATAAAAACCGTGATTACTTCAGAGCATGGTCGTTTAAAAGCCTGCATAACCGGATGAAATACGAGGAGTTTAACTCATTTTATCAAGTTATTGTTCCTATGCTTGTGGATTACTATTTGCTAACTTATGATTCAGGAAGTGCTATATATTATGCAAACAGAGTTGCCAATGAGTTCCTTAATGCAGCAGTTGGAAGCGCTAAAACTTTCAGTGAGTTAAGTGAGCTTGAAAATCTCCTTTTAGACCCATATTTTGATAAAAATGATCTTATATCTTATCTTTATATGAGTGATTTAGATATTTCTCAACTTACAAATTCTTTTAAAACTAGCATACTTTTAAACAAAAACATAGAGTTGTTAGAAACTTTTATCAACTCAGGTGCAAGGATAAACTCAGGTCATGAAAGTGCGATTTTTTACTCACTTAAAAATTTAGCCATACTTAATTTCTTACTTTCAAAAGGTGCAGATGTAAACTATGCAAATAGCTTTGGCAAAACAGCTCTTTTTTATGCAGTTGAATTCAAAGATGAACACTTGGTAAATTTACTTATAGAAAAAGGTGCTGATACAAATGCAAAAATCATCTCAAATTTCAAAAAAGAGGCCCTTTCATCTGGTGCTATGGGATATATGCCATTTAGTTTTTGTGGTTTAAATCGTACATCAAAAAGCCTTTTAATGCACGCTGCAAAGTATTCAAATTTAACTATTGTCAAAATTTTAATTAAAAATGGTGCTAGAATAGATGATGTTGATGATAATGGCTATGGATTGGTTGATTATGCGGCTGAGAATTCAGATAAAGAGGTGTTAGAGTATTTTTTAAGTTTAGGTCTGACTTTTAGGCCTATGATGGGTGGGTATGATGAGTAAGGTTATATTTATTACAGGAGCAACTTCAGGTTTTGGGCTTGAAACTGCTAGGATATTTGCAAAAAATGGTTATAGAGTTATAGCTCTTGGAAGAAGAGAAGAGCGACTAGAAAAGTTAGCAAGTGAGTTTGATAAGGGGCAAATTTTTATAGTTAAAGCTGATATAAGAGATAAAGAAAGAGTCTTAAACTGCGTTGAAAATTTGCCAAAAGAGTTTAGAAGTGTTTATATTTTAGTAAATAATGCGGGATTAGCTCTTGGACAAGATCTTTTTAATGATGCTAGTTTAGATGATTTTGAAGTTATGATAGATACCAATATAAAAGGTGTTTTGTATAGCACAAAGGCGGTATTGCCATTAGTAAACAGAGGCGGTATTATCTTTAATATCGGCTCAATCGCTGGAAATTGGCCATATACTGGTGCAACTGTTTATGGTGGAACTAAAGCATTTATAAGGCAATTTTCTCTAAATTTAAGAAACGACTTAAAAGGAAAAGGTATCAGAGTGACAAACATAGAGCCAGGACTTTGTAAAACTGAGTTTAGTTTGGTTCGTTTTAAAGGGGATGAAGAAAAAGCTAAAGCTCCTTATGAAAGAACAGAATTTGTCAAAGCAGAAGATATCGCAAGGATAATTTACGAAATTTCAAACCTTCCAACTAATGTAAATATAAACTCCATCGAAGTTATGGCTATCACGCAGAGTTGGGCTGGGTTTTTTCATGAAAAATAAGATAAACGCTATGTTTTGCTTAGGAAAGCTTTAAGTTTGAAATTTTGCAAATACCTAACAAAGTGTGCAAGTTGCACTCTTGATATGTCTTATAATGAGCAAATTGAGTTTAAAAAAGAGTTTATAAGTTCTAAATTTAACCGTTTTTATAAAGGTGAGTTTGAGTTTTTTGCAAGTTATGAAAAGCATTATAGATCAAGAGCTGAGTTTGGTATATATCACGATGGTGATAAGCTTAGCTATACTATGAATGGATATGAAACTAAATATCTTAAAATAGACAAATGCCCAAAAGTTGATGCTAAAATTTACGCTTTGATGCCAGAGCTTTTAGCTGTTTTGGAAAAAGACAAAGAGTTAAATTTTAAGCTTTTTGAAGTGGAGTTTGTAGCTACTAAATTTACTCTTTTAGTCGTGCTTTTATATCACCGAGATGTTAGCCAGATGAGTGCTAAATTTAAGAGTCTAAGTGAAAATTTAGGTATAAATATCATCACAAGATCTAGAGGTAAAAAGCAGGTTTTTGGAAGTGATATACTTCGTGATGAGTTTGAGGTCATGGATAAAAAGTATGTTTATTAGTTTGAAAGTGGAGCTTTTATCCAACCAAATCGCTATATAAACTCACAAATGATGAAGTGGATTGTATCTAACGTCGATAGTAGAAGAGATCTTTTAGAGATGTACTGTGGGCATGGAAATTTTACCGTGCCATTAAGCTTTAAATTTAGGACTGTTTTAGCCAATGAGATAAGCAAAAGTTCTATCAAACACGCTATAAATAACGCTAAGCTAAACAACGCAAAAAACATTAGTTTTGCTAGAGTTTCAAGCCAGGAGCTTATGAGTGCATTTGAAGGTATAAAATTTAAAAGACTTCAAAACATAGATATCAACGCTTTTGACTTTTCTCATATACTAGTCGATCCGCCACGTGCGGGACTTGGAAGTTTGGAGATAGAGTTTATGAAAAACTATCCAAATTTACTATATATATCTTGCAATACAGAGAGTTTAGAAAGGGATTTGAGCGAACTTACTAAAACTCATAAAGTGGTGAAATTTGCTATATTTGATCAGTTTGTTCACACTAAACATGTTGAGTGCGGAGTTGTTTTAGAAAAGATCTAAACCAACTAAAATTTTAATCTATTAACCACTATTTGCTTTTTATATAGTTAATCTCTTCGCTACTTAAACCATAAAACTTATATATCAACTCATCGGTTAAATTTAGCTTGTTCTTAAACTCAGTTTTAAGAGTTAAAATTTGCTCATTTATCTCTATCTTTTCAGCTGTGTTTAGTGTGGGAAGATGTTTTTGGTATAGTTTGATTTTGGATTTAATATCTAAAAATTCATCTACTAAATTTGCAAGTTCTGTTTTTTTATCATTTGCTAGCTTTATGATAGGAATGTTTAAAATAAATTGATTTGATAAAAGATAACCTGTGTTGCTATATTGATGGGTGGTTATATCAATATAAAAATATATAGTTTTAGAATTTAAAAAAGCTATTAATGGTTTTAAATTTTCATTTTTACTAGTTAAAAAAGCCATACTATCTAAATATAAATAATATTTAGATAGGCAAAAAGTTGGTTCTTTTGTGACTCTTTGCCAAGATATTGCTTCTTTTTCAAATTCATCTAAATAAGCACAATTTCTGAGATTATATGGAGTTACACCTTTGTCTGATAACTTCTCATAATGCTTATCTAAGTGTTCTTTTATAGCTGGATATTTATTTATATCAACAGGTGGATTGTTGTGAGAGTTTATTATATATAAATTTGCAAAATTTACCTCGTATTTTGCTATATCTCTACCTCTTAAAAGTGGCTTGATTATCTCAGCTGATTTGTAGTCTTTTTGATAAGCTCATCTTTAGTAGCTTCATCTATCTTAAAAGCTTTGTTATAGCCTGTTAAAATACCTCTATATATATTTACTTCCCACTCTTTTAACGGCGTCCCTAAGCTCTCTATCTTTTTCTTTATCCCTAGCTCTAAATCCGATAGAAAACTAAAGCTTTCTATGCTTAAATTACTTTGTAACATAAAAAAAGAGTCTTTTAAGTTAGCATCGTAAATTTCAAAACTATGCTCAGCTTGAACTGGAGTATTTTTGATGATAGTAATAGCACTGTCAACTGTAGCATCTTCAAAGACTTTCACACCGTTAAAGTCAGCTATGACATCTATACTAAAATCGTTTAGTATAAACTCTCTTAAATTTTGTCCATAAGCTGTGCGGAAAAATTTATTTGAGCAGATATATCCTAAAATTCCGTTTGGTTTTAATAGTTTTAACCCTAACTCATAAAAATACACATATAAATCAGCAGTCCCACTGTAAGTTTGATATTGGCTTAGGCTGTCTTTATAGTCCTTTATCGCTTCTTGCCTAACATAAGGGGGATTTCCTATCACACAGTCAAATTCGATATCAAAAAATGGCATCTGAGTAAGTGAGTTTGCACATTTTATCTTCTTCGCTAGTTGTGTGAGTTTTCTACCTCTTTTAGCTGTTCGTAGCCAAAGACTTAGTTTGGCTATATCGGTTGCTTCTTTGTTGATATCAACGCCGTAAAGGTTGTTTTCTAAGATAGAAGCTTCTATATCATAAAAACCAAGTGCGTCGCCATCATAAATACGGCGATTTTTGTCTACAAACTCATGTTCATGGATTAAGAAATTTAGAGCTTGATTTAAAAACGCACCGCTACCACATGCAGGATCGATGATTTTAAGTTTAAGTAGAAAATCTTTATACTCATGGATCGCTTCTAATTTTTCACGCTCTGTTTTATTAAGTTTTTTTGGGTTTTTAGGTGATGGAATTTCATCAAGATTTAAGCTTAGTTTCTTTTGAGTACAAATTTGACCCAAAGTTTTTTCTACTATGAAGTGCGTGATATATTCGGGCGTGTAAAATATACCATCTTTTTTTCGTTTACTTTGTGTAGCGTTATAAATTTCATCATCTATACTAGCAGTTATTTATTCTAAATCACTTAAGCTTTGCTCAAAAATATGACCTAAGATATTGACAGAGATATCACTTAAAAAGTCATATTTGCTAAGTTTATCAGTGTGAGTTAGCAAAATATCATCATTTATAACTAAGCTATCAAGCTCATTATCAGCAGCGAAAAGTCCACCGTTATAAGCTGGAATTCCTTGCTTTTCATTTCCTTTATCTATAGCAGTAAAGTAAAGTTTATATATCTCATAAAGTGTAAAATTTGTATATTTTTGCTCTATAAAATCTTTATTTAAAGTAACGATAGTATTAGCATCTAAAAGGCCTCTATCTTCAGCAAATAGTATAAATATGATACGCTCACATAGTTTTTGTGTGAGCTTTAAAAGAGTTCGTTTATTTATATTTTGGTTAGATTTGCAGATATCATCAAAAAGTGCTAGGCGAAATTTAGAAAAGTCTTTGTAAAGCTCTTTTGTAATCCTTGTTTCGTGGCTTTTGCTGGTTTCGAAAAGTTTAAGAGGAATATCTGAACTTACACTTTCAAAGCTTAGCAATAGGTGCAGTTTTTTAAAGTTTTCATAACTTAATTCAAGTAGGTTAAATTGCTCATAAGCGGTCTTTTTATCTATATAAAAACGAAGTTGACTAAAATTTGATGTGATGATATAGCGTGAGTTTTGGTGCGAATTGTGGTAGTTAAAAGCTTGCAACTCAACGTCTGTAAGGTTTTTAGTTTTATAGTCTTTAAGCTCTATAACGCCAATAACCTTTCCTTCTTTAAGTATAACCGCGTCAGCTTTTTTAGAGTCAGTTTCATTTTTAAACTCTCTTTTTTAGGTTAAAATTTTGAGGGTTTGTGTTATCAAGTGTGTATTCTAAGCAGTTTTCAAAAACATCTTCCAAAAAGCCAGCTTGATATCTTTTTTTTTGACTGTTTTTACATAGTCTATTTTGGCGACAAAATCTTGGAAATTTGCCCATCTTTTAGCTATTAAAGTTTCATTTTGAATCTGTGTATTAAGTATATTTGGTTGAAAAATTTGCATAATTGTCTCTTTTTGTTCAATTATATCATCATAAGTTAAGCTTTATAAATTTATAAATTTCTCATATCCACATAATTATGGTAAAATACTCTCTTGATCATACACAAAAAAGAGAGATATGAGTATCAAAGATATTTTACAAACTACTTCATCTATTGCTATTGTAGGGCTTAGTCCTGATGAAAGTAAGCCAAGTAACTACGTTTCAAGGTTTCTTAAAGAAAAAGGTTATAAAATCTATCCGATTTATCCTAAATTTGATGAAATTTTAGGTCAGAAAGTGTATAGAAGATTGAGTGAAATTTTAGATCCTATTGATATGGTTGTGATGTTTAGAAAAGGTGAATATGCCGAGGCTTTACTTGATGAAGTGATAGTTAAAAATGTTAAAACTTTATGGCTTCAGCAAGGTATTACAAACGAAATTGCAAAATCCAAAGCATTAGAAAATAGTGTAAATTTCATCCAAGATAAGTGTGCAATGGTTGAGTATGAGAGAAATTTTAATTAAGGAAAAAAATGGTTGATTTAAATAAGATAGTAAGGGCTAAGAGAACTATATCAAATTTTATAAAAAACACACCTTTTGCAGAGGCTAGCAAGTTAAGTAGTTGCTCTGATGCGCGCATCTACTTAAAAAGTGAAAATTTGCAAAGAACAGGTGCATATAAGATTCGCGGTGCTTATAATATGATAGCAAATTTAAGCGAAGAAGATAAAGCAAAAGGCGTTATTGCTGCAAGTGCAGGCAACCATGCACAAGGAGTTGCGATAAGTGCAAAGGAATTTGGTATAAAACCTATTATCGTGATGCCAGAGGCAACTCCACTACTTAAAGTAAGTGGCACAAAAGAGCTAGGTGCAGAGGTTATCTTAAAGGGCGATAACTTCGATGAGGCTTATGCTTATGCAAACGAATATGCCAAAGAGCATGGATTTATATTTGTTCATCCTTTTGATGACGAATATGTTCAAGCAGGGCAGGGAACTATCGCGCTTGAGATGCTTGAAGAGATACCAAACCTTGATTATATCATCGTGCCAGTTGGTGGAGGTGGGTTAATAAGTGGAGTAAGTAGCTGTGCTAAACAGATAAACCCAGATATCCAAATAGTAGCTGTTGGAGCAAAAGGCGCACCTGCTATGTATGATAGCTTTAAAGCGGGTAAACCTATAAACTCAAATGGTGTTAAAACCATAGCTGATGGTATAAGCGTGCGAGATGCTAGTTCATGTACGCTTAAACATATCTTAGAAAATGTTGATGAGTTTGTACAAGTTGATGATGAAGAGATAGCAGGGGCGATACTTTATCTTTTAGAAGAACAAAAGATAATAGTTGAAGGTGCAGGCGCTGTTGGTGTAGCTGCACTTTTAAATAAGAAATTTAAGTATAAGAAAAACTCAAAAATTGGCATTATTTTAAGTGGTGGAAACATTGATGTTCAGATGCTCAATCTCATCATAGAAAAAGGTCTTGTTAAAACTTACAGAAAGATGACGATAAGTGTCACTCTTGTAGATAAACCAGGTGCACTTACTGCCCTAACTAAGGTACTTTCAAAAGTTAGCGCAAATATTGTAAAGATAGATTATGACCGTTTTTCTACTAGTATTGATTATGGTGATGCGGTGATAACTATAACGCTTGAAACTAAAGGCAAAGAGCATCAAGATAGAGTAATAGAAGCACTTAAAATTAGCGGTTATGAGTTTAAGCAAATTCTATAAGGATAAAAGATGGATCTCATTGGAGTTATATTAGTTGCGTTTTTAGCAGTAGTTGCTGTGCTACTTTTCAAACAAAATAGAGAGCTTAAAAAAGATAAAAAAATACCAAAAACCGAAGTTGTAAGCGAGATAACAAAGCTAAAAAGCATCGGTGAGCTTAGTGTTTTTAAAATTTATTCCAAAGAGATAGTAACTAGAAAAGATAGCCCTATAACAAGCCAGTTTTGGAACAAACTGCTTGGTTGGTCCATGACTAAAAAACAGATAGCTGTGATATTTGAGTTTGAGATCGACTTTATATATGATTTAAAAAGTAAAGATTTTACTATAAAAGAGATTGAAAATGGCAACTACAAGATAACTATGCCACCGTGTAAATATAAATTTTCTATAAAAGATATGAAAATTTATGACGAGAAAAACGCTAAGTTTATGCCATTTTTGCTACCTGATTCTATAAATAGTCTTTTTGGACCTAGTTTTGATGAAAGTGAAAAAAACCAGCTTATTGATGATGCAAAAGATGAGATAAAAACTATGAGTGTAAAACTTATCAACGATATGGGCGGTCAAATTCATAAATCCGCAAGTGATACTTTAGGCACTATCGCTAAAAATTTCGGAGCAAATTCAGTGCAGTTTGAGTTTGTTGATAAAAATATCGCCAAAGTTGATGTAGAAGATAGCAAAGTTTTAATCGATAAACAGGTTCTTAAATCAGTAAAAAATTCTCTCTAAATACAGTCCATTTGGAGGTGCAGGAGTGTGCGAGTTAGGAGCGTTTATACTAAATTCTTTATCAAAACTAACTTCTTTTAGAGCATTTGCAACCATTAAACGAACTTGAGCTCTTAAAAAGCCACTAGCTTTAAATTTAATAATAGTAAGATTTTTATATCTATAAGCAAAAACAGTGTAAATTTCGCGTTTAGTTGTTCTAACATCACTTCCAGTTTTCATAAAATTTATAAAGTTATGTTTACCTTTAAATTTGCTAAGAGCTAAGTTTAGTTTTTCTAAATCAACTTCTTCATAAAAATAACAGTAGTTTTTTAAAAATGGCAAGTAGGTAGCATGGTTTAGTATATATCGGTAACTACGAGCTTTAGCGTCATATCTTGGATGAAAATTTGGCCTAGTTTCGGATATATTTTTGATAAAAATAGATGGGTGAATTTTACGGTTTATGAGAGTTTTTAGCCTATTTAAATCCCAAAAGTCCTTAACTTCTACTGTGCTTACTTGATTTAGAGCGTGAACATTTTTATCTGTTCTTGAGCTAGTTATAAGTTTATCAACTATCCCTACATTTTTTAGAGCTTTTTTTAACTCATCTTCAACGGTATTTGTGTGAGGCTGTGTTTGAGAGCCGCTAAAAGAACTTCCATCATATGAGTAGGTTATCTTTATATTCATTAGTATTTTCTTAAAATTTTATATTTAAAGTAGAAAATAGATGCTATTAAGGTAAGTAAAAATATCACAGGAACAGCCACAAAAGGATACTCTCCGATAAGCATTATAGCGGCAAAGTAGGCACCTATGATAGTAAAAATTCCTACATATATAAGCCCTTTTTCATATCTATAAGTTACTATCCCAAAAGAGAGTGCAAAAAGCACACTAGCTAGCGGAAAAAGAGAAACAAGAGAGTATATACTTAAATTTAGTCTTGTTCTATCGCTAGTTTTAATTTCACTCCAATAATCAAAAACAGAGCTCATTCCCTTAAGTTCTTGTTTTGGCTTACTTTTTATAGACATCTCATCAAATTCTGTGATATGAACTTCACTGTTAAGGGTATATATGATCCCGTCCATTAAGGTCATAACATATATCCCTTCGATACTTCTAAATAAAGCTTCTTTAGCAAGTATGACTCTTTCTTCTTCATCTTTAGATAGAGGTTTATATAATATGATGTTTTTATATAGTGTATTTCCAGCTTGACGTTCATCATCTTCGATAAACACAAGCCAATCATCAAGCGTTTGTCCAAACTCACTTGAGCGCAAATTTAGAGTTGCTTGCGTTTTTTTATACTCTGTGAAATTATCGCGTAAATTTTCAGCATAAGGCATAAGAACTAAACCTATAATGAGTGAAAGTAGGCTTATCAAAGCAGCTATTTTGATGAAAAAACTACTTATTTTAAGAGGAGAGTAGCCAAATGTAAATATGACTGTGCTTTCGTTGTCCTTTGATAACCTATAAAACGATACAGCTAAAGATACAAAAAAGGCTATTGGGCCAGTAAATATAAGCACACGTGGAAGCATAAAAAGATATAACTTTAAAAGCTCCCAGGAGTCAACCTCTATATATGCAGTAATACGTGAAATTCTTATAAAAAACACTATTGATACTATAAAAAACAGAACGCTAAAAAGCGATACAAAGCTACTGATAAAATTTGAGAAAAGATATCTACTAACTCTATTCATACTCTATCCATATATAAAATTTAAAACTTCCAACCACTTATCATCAAAGCAGTAAACGATAAAAAGCCCAAGTGATAAAAATGGTATAAATGGCAGTTCATACTCACTTTTTGCTGCTATAAAGTATGCAGGCAGAGTAAGAAGGGCTGCTATAAATATAGCAAAAAAGCCTAAATTTAGCCCCAAAACCGAACCAATACAAGCAAATATATATATATCAGCACTCCCCATAACCCCTCTTTTTTTGATAAGACTCACAGTAAGAGCAATAAGAGCAAAAATTCCAGCTAAAATAGAAGCATTTATAATCCCTTGCAGGCTAAAAGCATATAGTAGCGATAAAATAACAGATGTGTTAAGTAGTAATGTTGGTGCGGCAGTATAGCGAAGATCTATAAGACTCATTGCAAGAAGTATGATAAAAAGCAGTCCAAGCATCAAAGCTTTGAAAAGCTCTAAATACTCAAAACTTCCAGATTCATTTAAGAAAGCAAATAGCATTAAAAGCCCACTTATAAATTCCACTATTGGATACTGAGATGAAATTTTGCTTTTACAAAAAGCACATTTACCACCAAGAGCTAACCAGGAGAAAATAGGTATATTGTGATACCATTTAAGTGGTGTGCCACAACTCATGCAGTGTGATGAAGGTAAGGCGATACTCTCTATTTCATCCACACATTCACCATTTTTCTTTTTAGTTTTTTTAATCTCTATAATAGGAAGTCTGTATATCAAAACATTTGCAAATGAACCGACGCAAACTCCTAAGATAAAATATAAAATTGCCAAAAAAAGCATCATAATCCACCAAACTTTCTATCTATTTTTTTGTATTTATCAGTTATGGCTTTAAGCTCTTTAGCTTTTAAATCAGGCCAAAAAGTTTGAGTGAAAAAAAGCTCAGCATAAGCACCTTGCCAAAGCATGAAATTTGAAAGCCTTTGCTCTCCACCAGTTCTTAATATCAGATCTACATCTCCCATCTCAGGAGTGTCTAAAGCTTTGGTAATATTTTCTTCAGTAATATCTAAATTTGCATCTTTAAGTTTTTTACAAGCTCTTGTTATCTCATCTTTTGAACCATAGTTTATAGCTAAAGCTAAAGTTAGGTTGGAGTTGTTTTTAGTGATATCTTTAAGGTGAGATATCATAGTGTTTAATTCATCATCAAAAGCACTTAAATCACCCTTTGTTACAAATTTTACATCGTTATTTAGGAAAAGTGACTCTTTTTGAGTTATATATCTTTTTGCAAGTTTTATAAGGTAAGTAACTTCATCTTTTGGTCTAGACCAATTTTCAGTACTAAAAGCGTAAAGAGTTAAATTTTTGATCCCATAATCTATACAAAATTTAACTATATCATCTATCGCATCAGCACCTTTTTGATGCCCCATACTTCTTGCCAAATTTCGTATCTTTGCCCACCGACCGTTTCCGTCCATTATGATAGCTAGGTGATTTAGTTCATTCATCTAGATGCTTTTTATAAGTTTAGCTATCTCAAAAGATACATTTTCTTTGCTATTTAAAGGTATTTCGGTTGTATTTTTCTCTGTTATAAAGGTTATTTTTGTTGTATCACCACCAAATTTAACATCTTGATTTAATACATTCAAACATACCGCATCAAGTCCTTTTTCATTTAACATTTTCTTTGCATTTTCAAGTCCAGTTTTTCTTTCAACTTCAAGTTTAAAGCCTATTTTAACAAGATTTGGAATTTTAACTGAAGATAAAATGTCCATATTTTGTTTAAAATTTAAAGTAAAAACTTCATGATAATCAGACTTAGTAAGTTTACCTTTTATCTTATTTGGAATAAAGTCACTTACAGCTGCTGCCATTATAAGAATATCACCGTTGTTGTATTTTTGTGACTCTATGGCACTTTTAAGTCCAAAAGATGAGTCAAATTTGAGCAACTTATAAGGAGTGTTAAACTCAACACTTGAGATAAATATAACATTTGCACCAAGATAGTAAAACGCATCAGCTAAAGCTTTACCCATTTTACCGCTTGAGAGATTGCTTATAACGCGAACATCATCGATCTTTTCAGTAGTTGGCCCACCTGTGATAATTATAGTTTTACCTACGTAGTAACTATCTTTAAAAAACTCTCTTATAACAGCATATATTATATTATCAACCTCAGCTAAAGCACCTTTTCCTGTTTCGCCACAAACTAGAGTTTTAGTTACAGGGTTAACAAAAGTTGCACCATTTTCAGATAAAAGTTTTGAGTTAATTTTATAGCTAAAGTGCTCAAGCATTCTATAATTTGCTGCTGGAGCTATGAGTAAAGGCACGTTTGATGATGCGATCAATGTATCCATAAATACCGAATCACAAATTCCATTTGCTAGTTTATTTATAGTATTTACCGTTGCTGGTGCTATTAATACAAGATCAAATTTTGAGTATTTTATATGATTTATACCTTCACTCCAATTAGCTGTTTTTGAACATATAACTTTGTTTCCACTAAGTGCTTCAAAACTTTGAGGTGATGCAAATTTTAAAGCCCCATCACTTAATCCTACATAAACATCTGCATTTAACTTTTTAAGTTTTGATATGATCTCATATGCTTTATAAAAGCTTATGCTTCCACACACTGCAACCAAAATTTTCTTATTATTTAACATTTTTATCTCCAAAAAATTTATAGTAAAAATTGTTTTTGTTTGTCTGTTTTACTCTAGATATAACCAAATCACCGCTTTTAGCGTCTTTTGTCACAGTTGAACCTGCTGCTATGATGACATCATCACTGATAGTAACTGGTGCAACAAATTGTGAGTCGCTTCCTATAAAAACGTTTTTGCCTATGATGGTTTTATGCTTGTTTTTACCATCGTAGTTGCAAGTTATCGTTCCACAACCTATATTTGTACCACTACCGATTTGACAATCCCCAAGATAACTAAGGTGGCCAGCTTTTATCCCTGTAACTTCAGCATTTTTAAGCTCTACAAAATTTCCTACATGACTATCTTTGATAGAACATTTTGGGCGTATATGAGCAAGAGGGCCGATATCTGAGTTGGAAATTTCACTATTTTCTATGACAGATGAAGATTTTATTGTGCTATTTTTAATCAAACACTCACCCAAAATAGATACATTTTCCTCTATCTGACACTCTCCTTCAAATTTAACACGGCAATCAATATATATAGTTTGAGGCATTCTCATTCTAACGCCTTGCTTCATGAGATCTTCTTTGATCTCTTCTTGCATTAAATTTTCAGCCAAACTTAGTGCAAATTTATCATTTATCCCCATGAAATTTTGTTCATCAACTAAGACAGTCCCACATTTTAAGCCCATTTTTTTGGCTATTTCTATACTGTCAGTTAGATAGAACTCTTTTTGTGAGTTTTGGTTTGAAATTTTAGGTAATATTTTCTTTAGAATTTCAGTTTTAAAAGCATAACAGCCACTATTTACACTGTTTACTTTACGCTCTTCTAAAGATGCATCTTTTTCTTCAACTATTTTTAAAATTTCGCCATTTTCAGTGATAACTCTCCCATATCCAAAAGGATTTTTTGCTCTAAAAATCGCGATTGTTGCATCGTAGTCACTTTTAGCTAAATTTTTAAGTTCATTAACTTTTATGAGTGGCATATCACCACAGATAATTATAGTTTTATCTGAGTTTAAAACAACATCTTTTATTGCTCCAGCAGTTCCTGGAAAGCGTTGTAGATCTTGTTTGTAAATTTTAGTTTTTGGAAAAGAGTCTAAAATGACACTTTTAACCTCATCAAATTGATAGTTTAGTACGACTCCAACATCATCGCTTATCTCATAGGCTTTTTTAAGAATGTGACATATCATAGAAACGCCACTTATCTCAAAGAGTACTTTTGCTCTATTTGATTTCATTCTTGTGCCAAAACCTGCTGCTAAAACCAAAACAGAAATATCGCTCATCTACTACTCCGAATTCAAATAAATATATGATTTTATCTAAATTTTAGTTAAAAATAGATTATTTTTAAAAGACGATATTTAAACTAAAATATATTTATTTTTATTTAATGCTAATTAAGGTATTATTATCAAAATAATTAAGGAAAAATATGGAAAATGCTTGGGATAAAAAATCACCTACTTACCCTAAATTTAGTAAAGATAAAGATTATAAATTTGAAAGAGATGTTTTAGAGTTTATAAGACAAAATGGTATAAACTTTAGCGGTAAAACTGTACTTGATATAGGGTGTGGGACAGGTATATGGACAGTACTTATATCTAAAGAGGCAAAAGATATAACAGGTCTTGATAGCTCTGAAAAAATGCTTGAAATTTTGGATGAAACAGTTAAAAATTTAGATATAACCAATATCAAAACCAAACTTAGTAAATTTAGCGAATTTAGTGACAAGTTTGATATCTCAACTTGTTTTATGTCGCCAGCAC
>JAAYFN010000100.1 GCA_012728225.1 Campylobacter sp. | reverse complement strand
ATAAGCTTTGATAAAATTTTTAGGAAGTGGCAAAGTGCTAACTAACTGTTTACGGGAATTTCGTACATCTATCAAGCTAAAATTTGGTATGAAATTTATCTCACACTCACCTTTATGCCAAAAAAGAGATGCATTCAAAGCAAGTGGTCCACTTATACCTTTGTGAGTAAAAAGCAAATCACCCTTAAGTTCACGTTGTGCGACTTTTAAACTAGCATTTAAACTAACTCCGCTCAAACTCTTCATCCAAAACTCATTTTTTTGCACACTAAGACCCACAAGAGCGGGATTTAAAGTATTTATACTGTGTCCAAATTTTGAAGCTATATCGTATCCGACTCTGCTAACTCCTAAATTTGGATAGCTTAACCCTCCACTCGCAACAACTAAATTTCTACATCTAAATTTTGAATTTTCACTATAAATTTCATAAATATCACCATTTTTATTTACATCTATAATTTTAGTATTTAAAAGAATTTTAGATTTTGTAGTTTTTTTAATAAGCGAATTAAGCAGATCTTTGCTAGAGTTTGCAAAAAATTGATGATTTTTAATCTTGCTAAATTTAACATCATTAAAAAACTCAAGCGTGTCTTTATAGCTCCAGTTTTTTAAAATTTCATCTATAAAAAGAGCGTTTCCAAGGTAGTTTTTACTACTTATAAACTCATTTGTTGCGTTGCATTTACCGCCACCACTTGCTAAGATTTTACTCCCTAGTTTTGAGCTTTGCTCAAGCACTAAACAAGGAGTGTGAGCTGCCAAAAACAGCCCACTAGCTCCTGCACCTATAACGATAGTTTGACTATATTTAGTCGTTTGTGGCATTTTTACCTGTAAGATTTCCCTCTAATGCTTGATCATTTAAACCTTGATTTGTTGTATTTTGATCTGAATTTATATAATTTACAAGATTTTGAAACATAACACAGCCATCTTGATTGCCAAGTTGGCACGATTTGCTATATAAATTTAGGGCTGTTTGTATATCGTTGCTATTTTGAGCATTGTTTTGAACTATAACTCCTAAATTTAAACAAGCCGTTGGCTCATTTTGAGCACAAGCGATACTATATAGCTCAATTGCAACGTCTAAATCTTGTGCTACTTCTATACCCTCTTGATACATAAAAGCAAGGTTATTGCACGATGTAAAATTTCCCGCACTACAACCATTTTCATAAAGCTTTACTGCTATGGTAGTGTTTTGTTCAGCTCCTCCAATTCCATTTTGATAAAATAGAGCTAAATTATTGCAACCTGAGTTATTTCCTAAGCTACATGCCTCATCATAAAACTTAAACGCCCTATTTAGATCCTCACTTACGCCTAGTGAATTTTGATAAAAAAAGCCCACCATATTGCATCCTAAAGCATTTTTATAACCACATGAGATCTCATAATACTTAAGCGCACGAACAAGATCTTGAGGAACTTCTACTCCATTTTTATAGATACTAGCTAAGGTATTACAAGCTGGTGAATAACCAAGCTTACAAGCTTTATCAAAATAACTTTGAGCTTTATTTATATTAAAAACAGCCTCTCCAAGATTAAGAGAACCTGCATTATTGCAAGATTCAGACTGGTTTTTTTTACATCCTTTCTCAAACATAGCTAAAGAAGCATTTGCATCCTTATCTTCGGTTAAATACTTAAGTCCAGCTACAAAACATTCATCAGTATTACCTAAAATACATTTAATTTTGCTGTTTAAAATATCTCCATTTTTTATCTCTAAGCAAACTATAGCAATCACAACTGCTATTATAGCTAGCAATATTATGGCAATCTTTCTCAATATTATATCCTTTCGATTATAATTTAGTTGCTATTTTATATAAAATTAGCTTAATTTTTGATATAATCAGCACAAATTAGTAAAAGAGGGCGTATGGGCGTAATAGATAAAGCTATAAGAATTCTACTAGGAATATTTATTTTGATAGTATGGGGGCTTTTAAATCCTACTTGGTGGTGCTTTATAGGTCTTATACCACTTATTACTGGCGTAAGCGGTTACTCACCTTTATATCAGCTTTTAGGAATTTATAAAAATGACAAAAAACAGCTTAGCCCTAAGAAAGAAAGTTCTAAAGATATCAAAAATAGTTTAAAATCCAAGATAAAAAACAGCATTATAAAGTCACAAAATTATAGCAAAAACAACTGGCATAAGCAAAAATTTACAGCAAAAAAAGATGCAGTAAAAGAAATTTTTACTCCTAATTACTCTAAAGAGTCACACAAACCAAGAGATCACAAAAGAACTGTCGAAGATAAACTTTTTTCTAAAGATCCACTTTTTAAAGAGTAGATACTGCTTAAATGCAACTATAAACTAAACTTATCCTCTAAAAAGCAAAAGACCAATGTAGCAAAAAAGCAGACAGATGATAAAATTTAACCCTAAATTTAGTATAAATTTAAACATCTCGCCATTTTGCAAAAAGAGTAAACTCTCATAACTAAATGAGGAAAAAGTAGTAAAGCCGCCGCAAAACCCAGCTATTAAGAAAATTCTTGCCCCTTCGCCCATCTTCATAGCCATAAAAATCCCTATCAAAAACGAACCTAAAATATTTACAAAAAGTGTCGTATAGGCAAAATTAGCAAGAAGTAGTCTGCTGATGATAAGACCACTTCCTACCCTGCACATCGCTCCTAAACCACCACCAAGTCCTGAAAGTGCAAGTATAGTTAAAATTTTCATCTACTTTCTTTACCCTCTTGTAAATTAATCTTGCCTATCTCATCATAAACATTTTGCATCTTAGCCTCAGTTTTTTCATACCATTGCAGATCGCTTGTATCAACCAAAGGCAGACAAACTATATCTATCTTACCACCCCTAACTTCCATCTTTTTGATATCAAGATGATAAAGTGTATCTTTTAAAACTATAGGCTGAACTTTAAGGTTTAATTTTTGTGTTAAAATTTTAGCACCGCTATGAAATTTGAGCATCTTATCAGACTTACCTCTGGTTCCTTCAGGAAATATCGCTATAACGCGATCATCCTTAAGCCTATCTTTAACATCACTGATAAGCTTGACGATAGAACGCGAGTTTGATCTATCAACTTCTATCATCTTTGGTGTTTTCATAATACCACCAAAAAATTTCATATCTGATATCTCTTTTTTAGCTATCCATGCTAAATTTTTAGGATAAATTTCTTCTAAAATAATTATATCAAGCATGCTTTTATGATTTATCATAATCATATCCGCATCCTCAAATTCTCCTATTTGATTTAATTCATATCCTATCAAAAACCTTTGAATTTTTGCCCATTTTTTACGCATAGACCAATTTTTACTTGGCATAAGTTTAAACAAAAACACCAAAAAAAGTATCGTTATTGCACACATTAAAGCATATGTGTAGCTCTTAAATTTCATCATCTTTAAGCCCTAAAACCTCATAAATTTGCTCTTTGCTAACTATGTTTGAGTTGTATTTTACCACAAAATTACTACCTTGTTGATAACTCTCTATAAACCCACTAACATCATTTAAAAGATCAAAATTTAGCTCTTTGTTAAAATATAAATTTCTAAAAATAGCTGGATTTGTAAGGAGTGAAAGTATAAAAAACCACACTATAACTGTGCTTACAACTATTAATATAAGTATCTTTAATCCAAAGTATTCAAAAAAATATCCTCCCACTAAGCCACCTAAAAAAGTCCCAAAATATCCAGCTGAATTAAACACACCTAAAACCGCACCTTTTTGTGCCCAAAGAGCAAATTTAGAAGCACTACTTTGCATGATAGGCTCATGCATACAAAATCCTATGAAAAAGATTATAACTCCTAACAAAAATAGTAGCTCACCAACTCCAAAAAGCACATATGAAATTCCAAAAAACACAACGCCTAAAAGCATTATCTCTTTGCTTTTGTTCTTTTTTTCACCTACAAATCCAGCAAAACCCATAGCAAGCATACCAAAAATCATAGCTACTGAATAAATCTTCCAAAGACTATCTTTGTCCCAACTAAAATGTCTAACCAAAACGATTGGAATGATAAAAAATGCTACCGTCATAAGCATCTTTTGCATGAAATTTGTAAAATTCATAATAGTTAGATCTTTATGACTTATTATCTCTATAAAACTCATCTTTTGTGAGCGTGAAACAACTTTTTGTTCATTAGGAACTACCGTATAAAGCAAAATAATACATAATAAAGTTAAAGCTCCACTTATATGAAAAAGACTACTTAGGCCAAATTTTGCTGCCAATATAGGACTAAGTATCATCGATAGAGCAAAACTAAGCCCTATCATCATCCCCATCACCGCAAAAGCTTTACCACGCTCCTCTTCTTTACTAAAATCACTTATCATCGCTATGGCGACAGCACCTACTGCGCCACTTCCTTGCAAAAGCCTACCTAAAATCATAAGATAAATACTATCTGCAAAAGCACACACCAAAGAACCTATGATAAATATAACAAGACCAAAAGTCATTGTATTTTTACGTCCAAATTTATCACTTGCCATACCAAAAGGTGTTTGAAAAATCATCTGCATGATAGCATATACGCCTATAGCAACTCCTGCAAGAGTAGTAGTTGCGCCTTTTAGTTCATGAGCGTAAAGTCCAAAAACAGGCAGTATTATAAAAAGTCCAAAAAATCTAGTCGCTACAATAAACGAAAGCGCCAAAACTGTTTTATTCATAAATTTCCTTAAATTCCCAAATGAGATAAATTTTATCACATTAGATAAAATTTAAGCTAAATTTGGCTAAAATTTTGGAATTTATTTAGCTAAGAGGTGGATTTAATGAAGATTGTTTTAGCAACTGGAAATATGGATAAAGTCAAAGAGATAAAAGAGTTTTATAAAGAGTATGAGATTTATGCGCTAGATGAAATTTTACCTCCCATTGAAATGATAGAAAACGGTATAAGCTTTAAAGAAAATGCCCTTATAAAATCACGTAATGTATATCAAGCACTTAAAGAAAGAGGACTTGATAAAGAGTTTATATCCCTTAGTGATGATAGTGGTATAAGTGTAGATGTTTTAAACTCAAAGCCAGGAATTTACTCAGCTCGTTATAGTGGCAAAAATGCCACTGATGCATCAAACAGAGCTAAACTTATAAAAGAAATTAAAACTCTTAATCTATCAAACACCAAAGCTTACTACACAGCGTGCATTGCTATAAGCTCAAAATTTGGGGACTTTACAACGCATGGATATATGCATGGAGTTGTGATTGATGAAGAAAGAGGCAAAAATGGCTTTGGGTATGACTTTATGTTTATTCCAAATGGTTTTGATAAAACTATCGCAGAGCTTGATAGAAGCTTAAAAATGGAGATTTCTCACCGTTCAAAAGGACTTGAGCTTATGAGATACATACTTAAAATTTTAGAAAAAAACTACTTAGCATAATCTAAAAGCCACAACTTCTAGCAATTTAAGGAAATATAGGCAAAACAAGAAAAGTAGATATAACTAAAACATTTGCAATATCTACAAAAAACCCGCCCATAATCGGCACAACTATAAAAGCTATATGAGAAGGGCCAAACTGATTTGTAACTGCTTGCAAATTTGCAACAGCTGTTGGAGTTGCCCCCATACCAAAACCACAATGTCCTGCTACTAAGCATGCTGCATCATAGTCTTTACCACAAATACCAAACGTTATATATCTAGCCCAAAGCACCATAGCTATAGTTTGAATTCCAAGTAAGATTGTCAAAGGTCCAGCAATTTTAGTAAGCTCAACTAAATTTAAACTCATTAACGCCATAGCAAGAAAAAAGAACAAACTAACATTGCCTATAACCCCTACTTCACGGTCAAAAATTTGATGAATTTTAAAGTAAGATAGCAAATTTCTAACTATAATTCCAGCAAAAAGACACCATACAAATGTCGGTATTGTGATAAAACTACCTTTGCTTAACTCTCCTATCGTCGTTCCTACAAACATAGATATAGCAAAAAGACCTAAAGTTTTTAGCAAAGACTCACTTGTAATAAGACGTGGTTTTAATGGCTCAGAAAAAACCTCATCGCTTAAAGAATTCTTACTTACTTTATCAGTTGGCTTGAGATTGTATCTTTTAATAAGTCTTCCAGCCACTGGCCCACCAAGTAAACCACCTGCTATAAGCCCATATGTAGCACTTGCCATAGCAACCTCTACTGCAAGAGGAAAGCTATAGGGCGACTGACTAAACACAGCACCCCATGCAGCACCGGTTCCATGCCCACCAGATAGAGTTACAGAACCTGCTAAAAGCCCGATTAATGGATTTTCACCCAAAATAGTTATAACACTTATACCTATGATATTTTGTACAAACAAAAAAGTACAAACCGAAATTCCAAAAAGAACTAAAAGTTTACCACCTTTTTTAAGTATATTAAAATCAGCACTAAGCCCAACTGATGTAAAAAACATAAGCATAAAAGGCTCTTTTATACTCTCTTCAAAGCCAATTTTTACATTCCAAATAACTTGCAATAAAAAAAGCAAAAACGCTACAACTAAACCACCAGTTACTGGGATAGGAATGCTATAATTACGCAAAAGACTCCATCTTTTTGTGATAAACACACCAAGCCAAAGAACAATGCAAATAGCTAAAAATGTAGCGTAGAAATTAAGCTTTATGTTAAGGATATCGTTTACAACACTATAACTACCAAAAGCAAAATTTACTATTTCCATGTCACACCTTTAAAATTTGATCTAAACATTATAGTGTAAATTTATTCTGTTTTTTATAGATATCAAGATTTAACCAAATTTTGATACAATTGTGATAAATTTTATTTAAAAAGGATTTAAATGGCACATATCCTAATAATCGGAGCTGGTGGAGTAAGCCGTGTGGCAACTGTAAAGTGTGCGATGAACTCAGATACTTTTACTAAAATAACATTAGCAAGCAGAACTAAAAGTAAATGTGATGAAATAGCTAAATTTATAAAAAACCGTTTAAATGTTGATATTGACACAACAACGATAAACGCTGATAATACTGATGATGTAGTAGCTTTGATAAAAGATATCAAAGCTGATTTGCTTTTAAATGTGGCACTTCCATACCAAGACTTAACACTCATGGATGCATGCACAAAAGCAGGTATTTCCTATATCGATACGGCCAACTACGAACACCCTGATACTGCTAAATTTGAGTATAAACTTCAATGGGCTAAAGATAAAGATTTCAAAAAAACTGGTACTATGGCACTTCTTGGAAGTGGTTTTGATCCAGGAGTAACAAATGTATTTTGTGCATACGCACAGCAGTATCTTTTCGATGAAATTCACTATATCGATATCCTAGACTGCAATGCTGGAGATCATGGATATCCTTTTGCTACAAATTTTAATCCCGAAATAAACCTACGTGAAGTCTCAGCAAATGGGCGATACTGGAAAGATGGAGAGTGGATAGAGACTAAGCCAATGGAGATAATGTTTAAATGGGATTATCCAAAAGTTGGTGTAAAAGATAGCTACCTACTCTATCATGAAGAGCTTGAAAGTCTTAGTAAAAACATCAAAGGGCTTAAACAAATTCGATTTTTTATGACCTTTGGAGAGAGCTATTTAACACATATGAAATGCCTTGAAAATGTCGGAATGCTTAGAATTGATGAAGTTAAGCACAAAGGTATGAAAATAGTTCCTATACAATTTTTAGCTACACTTTTGCCCGATCCAGCAAGTCTTGGACCTCGCACTAAAGGCAAAACAAATATAGGTTGTGTTATAAGAGGCTTTAAAAAGGGCAAGGAAAGGCAAGTTTATATCTACAACATATGTGACCATGAAGAGTGTTACGCACAAACAGGAGCCCAAGGCGTTAGCTATACAACTGGTGTTCCTGCTATGATAGGCGCTAAACTAGTAGCTAAAGGAATTTGGAGTAAAAAAGGTGTGTTTAATATGGAAGAATTTGATGCAAAACCATTTATGGATGAACTTATGACTCAAGGACTTCCATGGGAAATGATAGAGATGGAACCTGGTCAAAGGTATGAAGTTTAAGATCTAATTTAACACAAAAACTAACTAAGAGCAGTATTCTTAGTTAGTTTTAATTTTTGTTTTAACTCCAAATTTATACTAAATTTGTAAAATACAAACACTCATAACATTAAAATCAAAAGGAAGGATATGCACGATATCGTTTTAATAGTATTTTCTATTGAAAATATCTATTTAGCCATATGGCTAGCTTTTGTTATAATCATTTTGCTTTCTAAAAAACCGCCTGTAACTACGATGTCATGGATACTTACAGTAACTCTTATACCTGTTTTTGGGATCATAATATATATATTTTTTGGTAAAAACTGGCGAGAAGCTACGATTTTAAATAAGAGTAAAAAGACAACTCATAACTCAGTATTTTCAACTATGCTCTCAAATTTAAACTCCTGCGATAGTGCAAGCTTTTTTGGACTCAAAGACAATCAAGCCCAAAAGCTTAATGAAATTTTAAATGATACAAACCTTAAAACTGAGACTAAAGAGATTATAAATTTACTATACAACAGTGAAAAAACTCTTCCAAATTTAAACGATAGTTATGAAATTTATCATGAAGGTAAAAGCGCTTTTAAATCTCTAGAACATGATATTTTAGGAGCTAAAGATAGTATTTATATGGAGTATTTTATATGGCGATCTGACGAGCTAGGAGTAGGGTCAAAGATCTGCTTATACAAAAAGCAAAAGAAGGTCTTGAGATAAAGCTTATATTTGACGGGCTTGGCTCACTGTTTAGCATAAACAAACAGTATAAAAAAGAGCTTGAAGCTGCTGGAGTTGAGTTTTTATACTTCCTTGACGTTAAGATCTTTTTACTTAAACTTAACTACCGAAATCACCGCAAAATGACCATTATAGATGGCAAAATTTTACACACTGGCGGTATGAATTTAGGCATAGAATACATCACAGGTGGAGAAAATTTTGAGAGCTGGAGAGATACAAATATCCGCATAATTGGCGATATGACTATGCACTATTTAGCTGTTTTTGTTACTGATTGGTTAAATAGTAGTGGGAAATTTGACTTTACTAACTTTTAAAAGTTTTTAAAACTCCGAACAAACTCAATAAATGCATATCCTATGCAAGTTAGCTCTAGTGGGCCTGACTCTAAGTGGGCTAGCATTAAGTATTTATATACAAAATGTATCACAAACGCACAACGTGAAATTTTTATACAAACTCCTTACTTTATACCCGATCACAGCCTTTTACAACAACTTAAAATAGCCGCACTTTCAGGAGTCAAAGTAAAAATAATTAGTGCTTGCAAGCCTGATCATCTCATAACATTTTGGGTAGCAAGAACTTACTTTGAAGAGCTTCTTAGAGCAGGTATTGAGGTTTATCAGTATCAAGCTGGGCTTTTGCACTCTAAAGTAATCTTTTATGATGATGAGGTTTCAAGCCTTGGAAGTTGTAACTTTGACTCAAGAAGCTTTAATATAGACTATGAGATAAACTCTGTCTTTTACAGCAAAGAGATAAATAAAGAGTTAAAAGATCAGTTTTATAAAGATCTTAAAAATTGCACAAAATTAAAACTTGATGATTTTAAAAATGAATCTATTTTTGCAAGACTTAGAAACTCGTTTTTTAGGCTATTTGCTCCGCTTTTATAGTAACTAAAGAAAATTTTGATAAAATTTATCGATATTGTTACAAAGGACATATTTTGCGTCTTCAAATGGTTTTCGTATCTCTTGCTTCAATTATCATCATCTTAGCGGGAATAAAAGCCGCAAGTGCTATAATTGTACCATTTTTGTTAGCTACTTTTATAGCCATAATTCTCTCTCCTGTCATAGAGCTTTTAGAAAAGATAAAAATTCCTCGTGTTATATCATTTATTTTTGTCACTATATGCTTTATGTTAGTTCTAGCAGTAATAGGAAATATAGCAGTTACTACAATGTTTGATTTCTTGCACCAACTTCCTGAACTTATGAAAAAATTTGAAGCACTGCTTGTTTACTGGAGTGAAAAGCTAACCACAACTGAATTTAGTGAGTTTATCAACTTTGATCCTGCTTTTGTTGGCATTAATACAAGTGGTATAGTAGCTACTTCAAGCTCGCTTTTAAAGAAAACTAGTAGCATTATGACGATGTGGTTTTTCGTACTCTTGCTTGTTGCTTTTATGCTATTTGAATCCCCTATCATAAAAGAAAAAGTTGCCTATATGGATACTAAAAGCACCTCAGCTAAAATTTACGTTCATATGTTTATCAAAAACCTCAAACAGTATCTACTTGTTAAAACTATCATCTCGATATCAACAGGCGTATTTATAGGCCTTTGTCTATGGCGACTTGGCACCCCTTATGCTCTACTTTGGGGCATAGTTGCATTTATACTTAACTATATCCCAACCATAGGCTCAATAGTTGCAGCCATACCTGCAGTTTTTGTTTCACTTTTAACTGGTGATATGATCGATACTTTCTGGGTGATAATGATATACATAATGACAAACACGATCTTTGGAACTATTTTAGAACCTCGTTTAGTAGGAGAAGAACTTGGAATTTCAACCATAACAGTGCTATTTAGTCTACTTTTATGGGGATATGTTTTAGGGCTTGGTGGACTTTTTTTAGCTGTGCCATTAACAATGAGCGTTCAAATAGCCCTTAAAATCAACCCTAAAACTGAGTATCTAGCAGTACTTTTAAGCAACAAAGTAGAAAAAAGAGTAAACTAAAAAGGACGATATTTGAAGCTACTTTCATGGAATATAAACGGAATAAGATCTGCAGTAAATAAAAAGGCTTTTGACTGGATAGAGGAGTTTAGACCTGATTTTTTAGCTCTACAAGAGATAAAAGCAAACCAGGAGCAAATTCCTACTGAAATTTATAATCTAAATTTTAAAGAGATAAGTATAAATTCAGCACTAAAAGCAGGATATTCAGGAGTTATGAGCCTTGTAAATTTTGATACAATCACAAGCAAATGCCTATTTTGTGACGATAATGAAGGAAGAGTTTTAGAGCACCGTTTCAAAGATATCGTACTTTTTAACATCTATTTTCCAAACGGACAAAAAGATGATGAAAGGCTTATTTATAAGATGAACTTTTACTCTAAATTTTTAAACTATATAAACTTATTAAAATCTCAAGATTTAAACATTATCATTTGTGGAGATGTTAATACCGCTCATCAAGAGATAGATCTTAAGCACCCAAAAGCAAATTCTACAAGAAGTGGTTTTTTAGATATTGAAAGAGCTTGGATAGATAAACTGATAAATTGCGGTTTTATCGATACTTTTCGCTATATAAACAAAAATGAAGTAAAATATTCGTGGTGGTCTTACCGTGCCAATGCTCGCAAAAATAACGCTGGTTGGAGAATTGATTATTTTTTTATAAGCCAAAATTTAGCACCGCGTTTAAAAGATGCGTTTATATTAAATCAAATTTATGGTAGCGATCACTGTCCTGTAGGTATACAGATAGATATTTAGGAGATAAATTTGCTAAGCCATATGAGAGAATTTTATAACAGCAAAGCTACAAAAGATATAAATTTTCGCATAAATGCACTTAAGAATTTACAAACCGCTCTTATAAAATATGAAGATGAAATTTACAAAGCCTTAGAAAAAGATCTTCACAAACATAAATTTGAAACTTATTTAAGCGAGCTTGGATTAGTTTTAAGTGAGTTAAATTTCACCATCAAACACCTTAAAAGCTGGAGTAAGACAAAAAGAGTTAAAACTCCATTATCTCTTTTTAGCGCTAATTCATATCTTAAAAACGAACCTTACGGCATTGTTCTTATCATAAGTCCTTGGAACTATCCTATAAATTTGACTTTTATTCCTCTTATTTCCGCCATTGCAGCTGGCAACTGCATAGTACTTAAAACTTCAAATAAGACAAAATTTACAAGCGAAGTTATAGCCAAAATTTTAGGTGAAATTTATCCATCAAATTTTGTGCAAACCACTACTAGATATGATATAGCAGATCTTAAATTTGACTATATATTTTTTACAGGAAGCAAAGATGTTGGCCAAACGATATCTTGCAAAGCATCTTTAAATTTAACTCCCTGCACTCTTGAGCTTGGTGGGAAATCGCCCTGTTTTGTTGATAAGTCAGCCGATATCAAACTAAGTGCAAAACGGATACTTTTTGGCAAACTCTTAAACGCAGGGCAAACTTGCGTTGCGCCTGATTATCTCCTAGTCCACAGCTCTATAAAAAAATCTCTTATTTCTGAGTTTATAGATCTTTTAACCCATTTTAACACAGACAATTTTCCCCATTTAATAGATGAAATTGAGCTTAAAAGAGTCCAAAATTTAATAGATAAAAATAGAGTTATTCTAGGTGGTAAAAGTAAAGCTTTGATGCTAGAACCTACGATATTAGACGATATAAAATTTGACGATGATATAATGAAAGAAGAGATATTTGCACCAATTTTACCTATCATAGAGTATGATGATTTAAATCAAGCTTTAACAAAAGTAAAAAGCCTTCCAACGCCTTTAGCACTTTATATATTTGCCAAAGACAAAACTTATATAAACACGGTCTTAAACGAAATTTCAAGTGGATCGGCCTGTATAAATGACACTCTCATGCAGATATCTTCACACTATATGCCTTTTGGCGGATCTGGAGAAAGTGGATATGGGCGTTATCACGGCAAAGCTGGCTTTGATACATTTAGTCAAACTCGCCCATATTTAAATCGCCACACTTATATCGATCTGCCTATTCGGTATCATCCATATACTAAACTCAAATTTAAGCTTTTAAAGCTATTCTTGCGTTAGATTTTGATAAACTATATAAATTTGTTGTTAATTTATGTTTTAAATTTAAATATAACTATAAGTTAATACTATAAAATGAAAGGTTTACTTTTACTTAATGTTAGTGATATATAATCACTAAAATTTCGAATTAGGATTAATATACTCCTAAATAGCTGAAGAGGTGTGATGAATAAACGATTTTTAGGCATCGATATCGGTTCTACAACTATAAAAACCGTAATTCTAGATGAAAATTGTGAAATTTTAGAAAAAAGCTATGATAGACACTTTGCTAAACCCAGAGAGGCAATACTTAAAAAGCTTATATCTTTAAAAGATATGTTAAAAGATTATGAGCTAAGTATAGCTGTTACAGGATCAGCAGGTCTTGGGCTAGCTAAGCATATAGATGTACAATTTGTTCAAGAAGTTTTCGCAACCACAATCGGAGTTAAAACCAAATATCCTCAAACTGATGTAGTTATAGAGCTAGGTGGCGAAGATGCTAAAATCATATTTCTAAATGGAGGGCTTGAAGAGCGTATGAATGGGAGCTGTGCAGGTGGTACAGGTTCATTTATCGATCAAATGGCAAGCCTTTTAAATGTCGAGCTCGATGAACTAGACAAATTAAGTTTTAAACATGAAAAGATCTATCCTATCGCCTCAAGATGTGGAGTTTTTGCTAAAAGCGACGTTCAACCTCTTTTAAATCAAGGAGCTAAAAAAGCTGATTTAGCTGCAAGTATATTTCAAGCTGTTGTCGAACAAACCATTACAGGACTTGCGCAAGGAAGAGAAGTCAAAGGAAACATACTATTTTTAGGTGGTCCGCTTTACTTTCTTAAAGGCTTAAGAAACCGTTTTGTAGAGAGTTTGAAACTTGATGAGAACTCAGCACTTTTTCCTGATATGGGGCCATTTTTTGTAGCTTATGGAACTGCACTTTATGCTAAAGAAAACCCTATAAATTATGATATAGATGAAGTTTTAACCCGTCTTGAAAAAGAGCCTAAGGTAACAAGTTCTAAAACAACAAAACCTCTTTTTAAGGACAAAACCGCATATGATGAATTTCTAGCAAGACATGCGAAAAATTCAGTTTTTAAAAGAGATATTTCTACTTACTTAGGTGATGCTTATTTGGGTATAGATTGTGGGTCAACTACTATAAAAATAGTTCTTATAAGTCAAGACGATGAATTGCTTTATCAGTACTATTCTCCAAATCAAGGCAGTCCTATTGAAATCATCAAAAAAAAGCTTACTGAGCTTTTTGCTTTGATGGATGGACATATAAAAATACGCTCATCTGCAGTTACTGGATATGGTGAAGAGCTTATAAAAACGGCTTTTAATGTTGACTTTGGCGTCGTTGAAACAGTAGCTCACTACACTGCAGCTAAACACTTTAACCCTGATGTTGACTTTATCATCGATATAGGCGGACAAGATATAAAATGCTTTTCGATAAAAAATGGTCAAGTTGACGATATCACACTAAATGAAGCTTGTAGCTCAGGATGTGGATCGTTTTTACAAAGCTTTGCAGAAGGACTTGGTTATGAGCTTGAAGAGTTTTCAAAATTTGCCATAACTTCTAAAAATCCAGCTGATTTAGGAAGTCGTTGCACTGTATTTATGAACTCATCTGTTAAACAGTCTCAAAAAGATGGCGCTACTGTTAATGACATAAGTGCAGGCCTTGCTATAAGTGTTATTAAAAATGCTATCTACAAGGTTATACGTGTGTCAAATCTTGATGATTTAGGTAAAAATATCGTTGTTCAAGGTGGAACTTTTTTAAATGATGCAGTTTTAAGAGCTTTTGAAATGGAGCTTGGAAGAGATGTTATTAGGCTAAATATCTCAGCTTTAATGGGCGCTTATGGTGCTGCTTTATATGCTAAACATAACGCGATAAAAGATTCAACTATCATCAATCAAAAAGAGATAATAAGCTTTTACCATAGATCTGAGCTTACTACTTGCAAAATATGCGCTAACCACTGTGCACTAACTATAAGCCATTTTGGAGATAAACGCTTAGTTGCAGGTAACAAATGTGAAAGAGGTGCAGGTAAAGTTAAGAAAAAAGATATCCCAAATATGGTCAAAAACAAAAATAAACTCTTAGCTAAATATAGACAAAACATACGCCATAAAAACCGCCCAACAGTAGGAATTCCTATGGTGCTTAACAACTTTGAACTACTGCCATTTTGGAATAAATTCTTTGATATGTTAGAGATAAATTTGATCACCTCAAATAGTCCTAAAAAATCGACAATCTTTAACTCATCTCAAACTATCCCTTCAGATACAGTCTGCTATCCAGGCAAAATAGTTCATGCTCATATATTTGATCTTATTGAGAAAAAACCTGATTATATATTTTACCCATGTATAAGTTATAATATAGATGAAAAAATCTCAGATAACCACTTTAACTGTCCAGTTGTAGCATACTATCCAGAACTTATTGAAGCAAATGTGAGTGCTCTTAAAGAAAAAAACAACTTCCGCTATCCCCACATTAGACTTGATGATAAAGAGTCTTTTATAGCCATTATGTCAAAAGAACTTAAAAGTTTAGGATGTAGTAAAAAAAGTATAGCAAATGCAACAAACCTTGCGATAAATGAACTTACCCTTTACAAAAACAGCATCTTAGAAAAGGGGGCGGAGATTTTGAAGTGGGCCAAAGAAAATGACAAACACACGATAGTTTTAGCTTGTAGGCCTTACCATATAGACAAAGATATCAACCACGGTATTGACAAGTATCTAAATGATCTTGGCTTTGCTGTTTTAACAGAAGATTGCCTTCCACTTGAGTATATATCCACAAATGTTTTAAACCAATGGACTTATCACGCCAGAATGTATAACGCGGCAAATTTCATAAGCAAAAACGACAATATCGACTTAGTTCAACTCGTTAGTTTTGGTTGTGGCTTAGATGCTGTTACAACAGATGAAGTTGAAGCAATACTTCGGAAAAATGGGAAACTATATACTCAAATAAAAATTGACGAGATAACAAATTTAGGAGCTACAAAAATTCGCTTAAGGAGCATGAAAGCAGCAATCGAAGAGAGAAAAAATCAAAAAATATTAAAGGGTAAAAATGTTTGCAAAATTTACTAAAGATATGAAAAAAACCCACACAATACTTATTCCAACTATGATAGATCCTCACTTTGACCTAATGGCAGAAGCTCTAAAAGGCGGAGGATATAAAATTCAAATTTTAAGCAATAACCAAAACAACATTGCAACAGAAGGACAACGTACTGTTCACAACGATATGTGTTATCCTGCTATTTTAGTTATCGGACAGTTTATAGATGCTCTAAAAAGTGGTAAATTTGATACTCATAAAGTTGCTTTGATCATCTCTCAAACAGGCGGAGGATGCAGAGCAAGCAACTACATATATCTACTTAGAAAAGCTTTAGAAAATTCAGGCTTTGGATATGTTCCTGTGGTATCATTAAATACTAAAAATTTAGATGATAATGGTTTTGTGCTCTCTAAAAAGCTTTTCATCAAAATCTTTTTGAGTGTGTATTATGGAGATTTGTTTATGACTTTATATAATCAATGCGTAAGTTATGAGAAAATTCCAGGCCAAACTAAAGAGATTTGGAACAAAACTCTTAAAAATATAGTTTCTAAAGTCAACACAAATGAGTATTATAGATTTTCTAAAATTTGTAAGGAAATTTTAGAAAACTTTTCTACTATTGAGCTTGATCATAGTAAGAAAAAAGTTAAAGTTGGTATAGTTGGCGAAATTTATATGAAATATTCAAGTCTTGGCAACAATTCACTTAATGAGTACCTAGTTAGCGAAGGTGCTGAAGTAGTAAATACAGGGCTTCTTGATTTTTTATTAACCTCAATATATGATAAAATCCACGATAATGAAATTTACAACACCAAAAATACAGGCTTAAAAAAGATAAAAATGTTTATTTGGATACTTGAAACTATGCAAAAAAAAGTTATAAAGCTCACTAAAAAATATGGTTTTTGTCCTGTTACTCCTTATCAAGAAGTTAGAAAAGCTGCAAACGGCTACATAAGTCATGGCGTAAAAATGGGCGAAGGTTGGCTTTTAACTGCTGAAATGGTAGAATTTGTACAAAATGATATTAAAAATATCGTCTGTGCCCAGCCATTTGGCTGTCTTCCAAACCATATCATAGCTCGCGGTATGATACGCAAAGTCAAAGAACATCACCCAGACGCGAACATTACATGCGTTGATTATGATTTTAGTGCAAGTGCAGTCAATCAAGAAAATCGAATTAAGCTTATGCTAAGT
>JAAYFN010000099.1 GCA_012728225.1 Campylobacter sp. | reverse complement strand
TTAATATAAAATCATAGATATCTTTAACAAAAGCTTTACTAAAACTACTAAATTTAGCATCAAATTTAGATCTAAAATTTGAATTTTTATAAAGAGCAGAAAAAATAGCATTTAATTCTGCATGAGGAGATCCTGCTTTTTCATGAGCTTTAAGTGCTAAAATTTTGCCATATTTATCTAGTATAAGAGAGCCAACTGGGGGATTTGGATAAGTAAGAATCTGATACTTCCACGCCTCTTTGATAGCTAAATCCATATAAAACTCATCGTTTATCATCTATGCTCCTCTAAATTTAAAGAATTTTATCAAAATTATATAAATTTAAAGATTTTACCTATATTTAATGAATTAGTTTGTTATAAAGAGACTTACGCCTCTTTATAACATTATAAGATGTAAGCTTAATAAAAATTAAGGTTTTTAACATCCTCATCTATATTTTTTAATCTCTGACTTGGCTCGCTTCCTACCTCACCTTTATGTAGCTCGATTCTATTAGGAGCTTTGACTGGATCAGCTTCTTGAGTAAGTTCAATAGTTATACCATAAACTGCAAGCTCATTAGCAAGCTCAATTTGACCTTTTCTAGCCCATTCTTGACATTGTCCGATAATCCTTACTGCTTCTTGTGGTGCATGGAAACCATAACTATTCTCACTAAATGCAAAGTCCCACCTCATATGTGCTCTTCTTTGAGCCCAAAGCGAACCTTTTAAAGCCTCACTAATTGATGATTTTTTCTCATCTGCACTAAGATTTATAAAACTAGCGTGGTTAGCAAGCTTTACTCTGGCTGTCTTTATATCTTGGATTAATGAAAGTAGAGCATTTTCACATTTTCTTAACTCATAAGAGTGTCTGTTTTGTATAAACGAAATTCTCTTTGAAAGCTCATCTTCACTTTGCATATGACAAGTTTTACAAGATGCTGTTAAGTTAGCAAATGGACTTTGTACTGCATGATTTGTAACTTTTTGAGCGCCTTCTCTTACATAAGGCATATGGCAATCAGTACAAGTAACGCCATTTCTAGCATGAATTCCTGCCGATGAAAGCTCTGTTTCAGGGTGTTGCATTTTAACTATATAAGCATCTGTTTGTTTATGTTTATAGTCTTGTTTAAATTTTCCATTTTCAAACATCTCATCATAATACTCATCAAACATCTCTATCTTAAAAGGCTCATCTTTTGGCCATTTTGTCCATGGGAATATTAAAGTCGAATCCTCTCCGCCAAAATAATACTCAACGTGGCACTGCATACACACGTAACTTCTCATCTCATGTCTTGTAGCTTTAAGCCCACTTTTAACGTCTGCCTCATAACCTCTAGCCACCATAGCATTAACAAATGCTGGTCTTGTAACTCTAAGACTCATATCATCTGGATGGTGACAATCAGCACATGAACTACCCATATGAGATCCTCCATATGGATCTTTTCCATGTTTTTCAGCGATTGCATCCATAACTTCAAAGTACGGGATAGAATTCATCTTAGTCCACGCCTCTTTTCTAGATTGGCCGTTCTTTTTGTCAACATCAAAAAATGGCATTGATATTTTCGAATCTTTAACTGGATTTTGATGTAAATTTGTGTAATCAGAGTCTACCATCAAAGCAGTTAAATGTCCTGTATGGCAGTTTACACAACCTCCTGTTTGACCCTTAAAAGCTGGTAATCCATGAGAATTAAGATACTCTTTGTTGTTTCTCATAGTTTCTATTTGATCTATTTGACTATAAAAGTGAAGTCTTGGTCTATTATAATCAACTGCAAAAGCATACCCATCCCAAAAAACTGTAGACGCAGGCCATCTAATAAGCTTACTATATGGCAAAGAACCTGCAAAAGGAGTCTCCATAGTAATCTTTTCCATAGAAACAAAGCTATCATATTGTGATGGGAAATTTTTACCCCACTCTCTTATATCTGGGTTTATATCACTTACCTTATGAAGCATCATAGGATATGATTTTTCTTCTTCTAATTTTTTGCCAATGTTAGCAAATAGTGCAAACATCAAAGCTCCTAAAACGACTGCTACAAAAAATGCAACCGTATATAAACTTTTTTTACCTTTCATTCTATCTCCTTTAAGAATTTAAAAGTTATGTGCGTGTCCAACTTGTCTATGACAAGACACACATGATAATGGCTCACTGTTTGGCGCCCCCGCTGCTTGCGTAGCATCAATAGAGTGTGTGGCATAGTTACTATGACAACGAATACAGTTATCTTCAACCACTTTTTTACTTTTTGGCGTTGCGGTAAAAGATACTGGATTTTCTTTAAAAGTAACCGCATAACCATGATGAAGTCCGCTCTCAGCCTTCATCAACCACTTGCCTATTAGGTCAGAAGGAACATGACAATCATTACAACCTGCAACATGTTGATGTCCACCTTTCATCCATCCTTCATAAACTTGGTTCATCACATGACAGTTTTGACAAGCTGCTGGATCTTGACTAAAATAAGAAAAACCTTTAGCATATACAAAAGTAAAAAGTCCATGACCTATAATAACTCCAAAGCTTACTATAAGCACCAAAGTTGCAAAAGTAGAGGGATGCTTTTTGATTTTATCTATGATTTTACCCAAAAGAGCCTCCTTTTTTATATCAGCCAATACCATGCTATGCATAATACTAACTCGTAACATGAATTTTATCTAAACAAGGTTAAAGTATCTTTAAATATTTAATGAATTTATAAAATTTAATATACTATAATTTTTAATCATATTATAGAGCAGGACAACATATTATACAAAAATAAAAGTAAAATTTTATTGATTAAAGTCAATTTAATAGTAGAAGTGATATAGCCATGATAAACATACCAAAAATAAATCCAGCAATACTTATATGATGATCACCATAAACTCTTGCAGCTGGCAAAAGTTCATCTATGGATATATAAACCATTATGCCCGCAACTACACTTAAAACCATAGCTAACACAAATTCGTTTAAAAAAGGAGCAAGCAATAAAAAACCAACAACACCACCGATTGGTTCAGCTAAACCTGAAGTTAAAGCACAAAGAAAAGCCTTTTTCTTATCTCCTGTGGCTTTGTAAATAGGAGCTGCGACGCCTAAACCTTCTGGTATATTGTGAAGCATAATAGCAAAAGCTATTGGCAAAGCAATCACTGGATCAGCAAAAGCAACTATAAAAGTAGCTAAACCTTCTGGGAAGTTATGTATAGCGATAATAAAAGCTGTGATAATTCCTGTTCGCATAAGTGCTTTATCGTTGTAGGTTTTATCGCTGTATTCGTGAGGGTTGCTATCCTCTGGAATAAGACTATCAATGATAGCGATGATAGCAATACCTATAAAAAATGCAAGCACTACAAAAGTATCTCCAAATTTTGGATTAATGGATATGGCAAATTTTGTACTGCTTGGTAAAATTTCAACAAAAGAGATATATACCATCACTCCTGCCGAAAATCCAAGACTAAATGGTAAAAAATATTTATTTGTTTTTTTAACAGATATAGCAATAAGTCCGCCTAAACCCGTACTTACTCCTGCTAAAGTAGTTATCAAAAGTGCGTAAAAAAAAGCGTTCATTTACCACTCTATATAAGTTTTTGCTCTTTTAATGTCGTTAAATTTAATCTCTAAATTTTCATCTTCAGTTTTAATAGTTAAAATATCATCCACAAAACCGACAATCTCGCCTTTTAGTTTATTATTTCCTATAAGTGTTATGGCAACTTTTTCTCCGGTAGCATTTATAAAATGCTCGGCCCTAGTTAAAACTCTTTCTAGCCCTGGACTGCTAACTTCTAAGTTATAATCCCCATCAACTGGTGGTTCGACATCAAAAATAGGAGAAAGAACGCGACTTACTTTTTCGCAATCCTCAAGACTTACTCCACCTGATTTTGTGATATAAACTCTATATATAGTTCGCTTATTCTCGTTTACTAACTCTACATCATATAAGTTTACACCACACTCTTGAACTAAAATTTTAAGATCAAGCATCTTTGTTTAAATCCTTTGAAATTTTATCAAATAGAGTATCCATATGATTTTGTCTTTCTAAAGTATCATCAAATTTAAAGTGAAATTTTGGCGATCTAAACCATCCTTCTGCACTTAGACAATATGTCTGAAGATATCCATGAACTTTTTTAAGTTTAGCTAAAATTTCATTTTGTTCATTTTCGTCAAGTCCCATTTTATCAAGATAGACAAAAGCATCATATCTACCTCTTTTGCACTCTACATCAACCACACAGATCCCCTTTATTGCAGGATCATTAAGTTCAGATAGAGCCTCTGGTATGAGTTTTTTAAGTGCACTTTGAGTTCTTAGACGCCTTATATCTTTCATGCTATAAAACTACTTTCTCTTCTTTTTGAGTAAAACTCTCTATAAAATCCCCTACTTGCATATCATCATATCCTTCGATACCAACACCACACTCAAAACCTTTTGAAACCTCTTTAACATCATCTTTAAAGCGTTTAAGTGAACTTATAGCACCTTCAAATTTAACTACACCATCTCTTATAACTCTTATCTTTGCGCCTCTTACAATATTTCCATCTGTAACCATACAGCCTGCAATTTGACCAATTTTTGGTACATTTATAACTTCACGAATTTCAGCTTGTCCAAGCTCTTCTTCGCTTATGATAGGGTTCATCAATCCACCTAAAACTGCTTTTATGTCATCAAGCATAGTATAGATAACGTTATAAGTTTTAATCCTTACGCCTTTTTCTTTGGCTTTCTCTTTTACATCACCTGTTGGTCTAACATTAAAACCAAGTATTATACAATCACTACTAGCACTTGCTAAACTTATATCATTTTGAGTGATACCGCCCACACCACTGTGAATTATATCAACCTTAACCTCTTCATTTCTAAGCTTATCAAGACTTGATTTTATAGCCTCTAAACTTCCTCCAACATCAGCTTTAATGATAACTGGTAGTGTTTTAAGTTCACCCTCAGCTATCTTAGCACCAAGCTCTTCAAGACTTACTTTGGTTGAGCGAGATAGTTCAAGCTGTCTTTTGTGATCAAATATCTTCTTAGAGTATTCACGAGCTATTTTTTCATTTTCAACGCTTATAAGTGTTTCTCCTGATTCAGGAACTTCATTAAGTCCTATGATAACACCACACTCGCCTGGCTTTAAATTTTCTATAATGTTACCACTATCATCATATAAGGCTCTAACTCTACCATAACTAGCTCCTGCTACAACATTATCTCCAACTTTTAACGTTCCATTTTCAATTATGATAGTAGCTACTGCTCCTACACCTTTTTGAAGTGAACTTTCTACAACTGTTGCTTTTGCAGCTCTATTTGGGTTTGCCTCAAGCTCTAAAATATCAGCTTGCAATAAAACGATCTCTAAAAGATCATCTATGCCCATACCTGTTTTTGCTGATATAGGTACAAACTCGTAATCCCCACCCCAATCTATCGGCATGATGTCAAGCTCAGCTAAACCACTTTTAACTAAATCTGGGTTGGCTGTTGGTTTGTCCATTTTATTTATAGCTATGACGATAGGAACGCCCGCTGCTTTTGCATGTGTTATAGCCTCTTTAGTTTGTGGTTTAACACCATCATCAGCTGCTACTATAATGATAACGATATCAGTAACTTGAGCTCCTCTTTCACGCATCGCTGTAAAAGCTTCGTGACCAGGAGTATCTATAAATGTTATTTTGCGGTTATTTTTTGTAACCATATATGCACCAACGTGCTGAGTTATTCCACCTGCTTCACCAGTTGTAACTCTTGAATTTCTTATATAATCAAGCAAGCTTGTTTTACCATGATCAACATGCCCCATAATAGTTACTACTGGTGCTCTTAACTCAAGATCATCACCACTATCTTCTTGCTCATTATAGGCGCTTACATAATCAAATTCTTCTGCTTCATCGACAATATTTATCTCAACACTAAACTCAGCAGCTAAAATCTCCATAGCATCTTGATCTAAAAAGTCGTTTTTTGTAACCAAAAGCCCAAGCATAAAAAGCTTTGAGATAACTTCACTTGGCTGTTTGCCTAGCTTATTTGCAAATTCATAAACTCTTATCTCTTTTGGTATATTTAGAACTGAAATAACCTCATCACTCTCTGTTTTAACTGGTTTTTTATGTTTTTTACGAATACCTCTACTAATACTTCTAGGTTTTTTATTTTGATTTGCAAAATTTTGTTGAGAGTTTTTATAAATTTTAGTTTTTTCAATCTCTTGACTCTCTTCGGTAAATATAGATTTTAAAGTAAGATCTGGAAGAACTACTTCATTTTCATCATCTAAATCAATCT
>JAAYFN010000098.1 GCA_012728225.1 Campylobacter sp. | reverse complement strand
ATTTTCATAAAAATAAACATCACAACTCTCTCTTATTGCATCATTCATATTGATATTTCCATGTCCCCAGCTTTTCCAACATCTAAATTTATGATTGTTTTTACCGTATTCTAAATAACCATTGCAAAAAACCTTTGTATCTTTGCTTATCTTTGTACTATTTAAAAATCCTAATGAAACTCCCATTTTGATAACAGATCCTGGAGGATAAAGTCCATTTACTAACTTGTTTGTAAATGGATGATCAAAGTCATTGATAAGCTCATCCCACTCTTTTGCACTTATTCCTGTAACAAACTGATTTAGACTATATTCAGGAAAACTCCCTGCTCCTATTATCGCACCATTTTTTATATCCATAACGATAACCGCACCTGTTTTTCCATCATAAAGTTCACGCAAAAAAGCTTGAAGCTTGATATCTATATGTAAAGATATATCCAAACTTGTTGGTTTAGTGTAAAAAACCTCTTCAACTGTTTGGTTAAGTGCTGTAACTCTTGTTTGACGTTGTCCTTTTTTGCCTTGTAAAATTTCATTATAAAAAGCTTCTATTCCGCTTCTTCCTGTCATATCAACAAGCTTTGATAATGGGTTTTCTTCTATATCTCTAGAATTTGCACGTCCTACGTAACCTATCACGTGTGAAGCTAAAGAATCATAAGGATAATGACGAAGTGCAGCTGGCTCAACTGATAAATTTTGACGTAAATTGAGTTTAGCAAAGTATGGTACAACCCTATCATACTCTAAAAAATCAACTACTTTTATAAAGTCTTGATTATACGCTGAATTATATCTATCGTACTCTTTGCTTAATATCGTGATATTTTGCTCTTTAAAAACAGAATTTATATATAAAAGCTCACTTTCAAGCTCATCATCATCTAAATGAGGTGCTAAAGATATAGAATATCCAAGCAAATTTATAGCCAAAGGAACGCCGTTAGTATCTAAAATTTGACCTCTAGTTGGCGCTATATCTTTTGTTTTGGTGGTATTTTCTTTAGCTATATTAGCATACTGTTCATTTGAAACTACACTTAAATAGTAAAGTCTACCTAGCAAGATTAACCATACAGCTAAAATAACTCCAATTACTAACTTTAGTCTCACAGTATACGACCTTTAAAAACAAGAAGTGCAAACAGTGCTTCAATAAAAATATACATCACATACTCAAACCCAAAAGTAAGATATACACCATCTTTTAGATAAGTTAAAAAATTACTAACAAAAAAAGTCCCTATATATCCACAAGCAGTTATTATCATCAAGCAAATATCCCTGAATTTCACATTTGCAAGAACTATATCAAGTAAAAAATAATAAAATATTCCAAAAGCAATAGCTACCGAGAATAACTCAAAACCATGAATTTGTTCAGCTATAAAAAGATAGAAAACTGTCATATACCACCATAAACTATAATCTTTATAGCTGGCGTCTTTCTCATAATGAAGCACTATCACATATGTAAAACAAAAGCCTATAAGTGGTGGTATAGTGTTAAATATAGAGCTTAAAAGCTGATATCCTAGTAAAAAAATAACTAAAACAAAAGTTTTTAGAATTTGTAAATCACTGCTACTTCGTTGCATACTGGAAAATATTTACACTTAATGCAGTCAGCCCAGATCTTTTGACTAGGCAACTCCTCTTTATCTATAACTTTAAAACCTAAATTTATAAAAAACTTATCCTTATAAGTCAATGCAAAAACAGTGTCTATCTCATACTCTTTTGCCTCTTCTAGTAGTTTTTTAACTATCTTACTTCCAACACCTTTAGCACGATAAGTATCTCTCACGACTAAACTTCTTATTTCTGCTAAATTTAAACTGTAAATTTTAAGTGCAGCATATCCAACTAGAATATCGCCATCAAAAGCTAAGATATATGAGCGTATAGATGAGGCCACTTCATCATCTGATCTAGGAAGTATAACTCCACTTTCAACCTCAGGCTTTACAAGCTCTTGCATCGCAATGATATCTTTAAGTTTAGCTTTTCTAAATTTCACCTAAAGCTCCTTTTAAAATAAGTTCTCTAGCTAACTCAGTCAACTTTAAATCGTCAGATGAAACAAAAACTGCTGATGGATTAAGTTTAAGCACTTTTGAGCGATCGCTTTGATTTAGCTTATCACTTTTAGTATAAAAATTTAAAATCTCTTGATCAGGGCGTTTGATACTTTGTAGATACTCTCCAACTTCATCATCTATTTTTAAATCAAACTGCCTTGAATCTCTAAGGTGAATAAAAAGTCTAATGCTTGCTCTTTTACGCACAAACTCATCAAGTGCAGTTGACCAAATTTCATGAGTATTTTTACCAACCTTAGCATAACCAAAACCTGGAAGATCAACTAATACTATCTTAAATTTTTCATCCTCTTTTATAAAATTTGCTTCAAAGAAATTTATAAGTTTAGTTTTTCCCGGAGTTGAGCTACTTTTAGCTAAGTTCTTTTGATTTACTAAAGCGTTTATAAAGCTACTCTTACCAACATTTGATCGTCCTATAAAAGCAACTTCACTAAGTCCAAAATTTGGACTTAGTGACAAATTTGGTGATGATATGATAAATTTAGCATCTCCTACTTTTATCACTAATCTTCCTCGATGTGAAATATAAGCTTTGCTGGCTTTTTCTCTTGGTTTTGACTGTTTTTAAAACTCTCAACTTCATACTTTCCACTTGACTGATTTATAGTTATGATATTGCCAAAAACCTCTCTTTTACTCTCAACTTCTTCTATCCACGCATCTCCTGTAAGGATATACTGATTGCTTGCAGGAAGATAAACAAGCTCATTGCCTTTACCATTATAGTGACTTTTGTTTATTAAAATGTTAAATCTAGCATTTTCAGTAGCGACGTATTTAACTGGCTGACGATTATCATTAAAATGTATAGTTATTTTCTGACTATCAAGTGTATCAAAAGCTCCTTTTTTTACATGAACATTTCCCGTTAAAACACTTATATGTTTAAGTTCATCAGCAAAGAAATTATCAGCTGTTACCTCCACTTGCTCAGCAAAAAGTGGTGCTACTATAAGCAAACTAAGTGTTAAATTTCTCAATCTTTGAAAAAATACCATGCATGAACTCCTGTTGCAAAAGTTTGTTCGTGATTTAAATCGTGTACTAAAGTGTCGCCCGTAACGTTATTTTCGTTTTGACGAAGTATAAAAGGCACATTGCTAACCGCAGTTTTATCTTTAGTGTTGTATATAATCTCTTGAGAAACATAACTTATATCATCACTGCTTAGATATTTGGCATCACCTATAAATATAAGCTCATCACCTTTTGAGATAACTTTGTTTGAAACCATCGAATGATTTCTATCTTTACCTAGCATTTTACCACGAAAATTTATAAACTCATCTCTATCATGAAAACGCACACCACTATCAGCTTCATAAACAGCAGATATTCCAGCAGTGCTAACCTCATAGTTTATTATACCATCCATCTCCATAGTTGATATATCTATATCAACTTTAAAAAAATTTTCAGTATAGGGAACTTGAAATGTTAAAAATACTAGCGCTACAGCAAATATAGCTATTCCTATATAAAAAACTCTTAAAGCCATTTATTAAACCAAATTTCACTTAAACCATCTTTTTGGATGATATACTCTATCATCTCTCTTATAGCCGAGTTTCCGCCATTTCTACTAAGAGTGATATCTGCTTTTACCGCACTCATCGCATCTTTTGGTTTAAAACTTAGTGATACAGCATTTAAAAGCTTTATATCATTATAATCATCTCCAATAGCAGCTGCTACGTCAAAAGTTAAATTCTCAATATCTAAAATTTCACAAGCTGCTGTAAATTTATCTTTAACACCTTGTCTTATATGTTTTATACCTAACTCTTCAGCTCTTTTAAGGATTATAGGCGACTCTCTTCCTGTGATGATAGCTGAAATTTTACCAAGCTTATTCCAATTAGATATCCCAAATCCATCTTTAACATCAAATTTCTTAAGTTCAATACCTGTATTAGAGTAGTAAATTCCACCATCACTCATACAACCATCAATATCAAAAAATATGATATCTATCATAAAACGCCTTTTGTACTTGGTACTCCAGCTCTCTTATTTTTTACTAAAGCTCTTCGAAGTGCAACCGCAAAAGCTTTAAAAGTTGCTTCAGCTATATGATGTTTATTCTCACCTCTAAGCATATTTAAGTGAAGTGTTATGCCCGCATTAAAAGCTACTGCTCTAAAAAATTCCTGAACTAATTCAGTATCAAATTCTCCAATATATCCATCTTTTATGCTATCATAAACTAAAAAAGCACGATTAGAAAGATCAAGTGCACACTCAACAGCACACTCATCCATCACAACAACAGCATTTCCATAACGCTCGATATTTTTAATAGGATAAATTTGCTCTCTTAAAGCTCCCCCTAAAACTATACCAACGTCCTCAACTGTATGATGAGCATCTACATGCAAATCACCATCACAAGTGACTTTTAGGTCGATCAAAGAGTGATTTGAAAAAGCCTCTAGCATATGATCAAAAAACCCAACTCCTGTTGAAATTTCACTTATACCATTGCCATTTATATCCATTTCAAGTGAAATTTTAGTCTCTTTTGTCTCTCTTTTCTTCATCTTACTGCCTTACTATAAATGCGCCTTGTATATGTGTACTATGAGCAAAATCCCTAGCCTCATCTTCGCTTTGGAATCCTGTTAAAAACACTCTATATAGCCCGTCATATTCGAATTCCTGAACTCTTGTCCTATATCCACCTTCGCCATCATACTGAGCTTTATATATATCAGCTCCACTTTTATTTCTAAATGCTCCTATTTGAACCATAAAAGTTCCACCTACATAAACTCTATCTTTTGCAGGCGTACTTGCAGTAGCAGTTTTGCCATGAAAACCTACAACTTCGAGCTTAACAGGTGCTATACCTTGAGCTACAAGACCTATATCAGTAGCAGCTTTTTTGGATAGATCTATAACTCTTCCACTTACAAAAGGTCCTCTATCATTTATCCTAACAACTGTATTTTTTGAGTTATTAAGATTAGTAACTTTGACCATAGTATTCATAGGATATGTTTTATGTGCTGCAGTTTGGGCATACATGTTGTAAGTTTCGCCATTTGATGTACTTTTACCATGAAAATTTGGCCCATACCAATTAGCATTTCCTTTTTCTGTCTGTCCTACTTTAACCTCTGTTGGATAGTAAGTTTTACCTTTTATAGTATATGGTCTCATGGTAGCTGGAGTACCAGCCTTTGCTTTGCCATAGCTAGATGTAGTGCTTGGAATTTTTGTTTGCTTATTTAAAGAGCAACCATAAAACAGAAATAATACTATAAATAATAATAAAATTTTACGGTATAACAATCTTATCACCTGTCCTTATCTTTGTACTGCTAATATCATTTGTAGCAACCAACTCTTTAATATCTACATCAAATTTCTTTGAAATTCCTATAAGGGTATCTCCATTTCTGATAGTATACTCTTTATTATCACTAAGTGCTAACTTTATAGTAGGAATTTTAAGCTCATCTCCTACTGAAATTTTAGAACTTTTAAGGTTATTTGCAGCTTGTATATCAGCCACGCTTACACGCCACAACTCAGCGATATGCCCCAATGTTTCATCTTTTGCTACGCGGTGAATTTCATAACTTGCATCAAGCTCTTTTTCACCTCTTATAAGCTTTCCTATGTAGTTAAGTGCATATAAATTTACCTTTTCTTCTGGGATATAGAAATGATATCTCTCTTTTGAATCTGGAGCTTTCTCCATTTTAATGTGAGGGTTGATTTTCTTCATATCATCTAAATCCAAACCTATACTTTTTGCCACAGTTGCGAGCTGTGTGCCACCCTCAACACTTATCCTTTCTACTCCAATTTCTGGTTCAATGCTATCAATAACTGAGTTAATGTTTGAATCTTTAGATATAAGTGCGTATTTGATAATTTTTTTAATAAACTTTTTAGTCTCATTTGGTGTTTGAGAACTATTTAAAACAGAACTAAAGTTGTCACTTCCTGTATTTTTTACAACTCTTTTCATGCATCCTTCACCGCAATTATATGCCATAAGCGAAAGATACCATTTATTATCAAACATCTCATTTAGCACTCCTATATAAGTAAAAGCTGTATCGGTTGATAAAAATGGGTCTCTTCTCTCATCAATTTGTGAGTTTACATCAAGACCATACGCTTTAGCAGTTCCGGGCATAAACTGCCACATACCACTTGCGCTTTTGTGTGATGTAGCGTAGTTTATAAATTTTGACTCAGTCATTGCCAAAAATAGTAAAAATTTAGGCGCATCGATCTTTTCTATCTCGTTTTTAAATATAGAAACATTATCAGGTTTAGCACTAATTATAGTTTTAAAATCATACATATCTCTATCATTAATACTTTTTTGGATAGAAACAACTGTATCTCTGTTGCTTTTCGTATCTGTTATATTAAACTCACTTAAAATCTCTGTAACAACATCGCTAAAAGCAGAAGTTGCACATACAAATAAAATCATTAAACTTACTAGATATCTCAAATATATCTCCTTAAATTCTAAAAAGTGTTTTTGCGTTTTTAGTAGTGATATCTTCTATATCTAAAGTACTCAAGCCTAAAAGCTCTGAAATTTTATCAACTACTAAAGTCGTATATGATGGCTCGTTTCTCTTACCTCTATTTGGCATTGGCGCTAAATATGGGGCATCTGTTTCAACAAGCAACCTTGAAATCGGAATTTGTGGTAAAATTTCTACTAAATTTTTGGCATTTTTAAAGGTTAAAACACCACCTATACCAAAGTAAAAATTCATATCTTTAAGCTCTAAAAGCAATTCACTAGCGTTATAGCAGTGTAAAACACCGCCAACTAAACCGCTACCATGCTCTTTTATAGTGTCATAAATGTCTTGATTAGCATCTCTTGCATGAACTATAAGGGGCTTTTGTAGCTTAGTAGCGATCTGTATCTGAGCTACAAAAACCTCTTTTTGAAGGCGTTTGTTTGCCTCTCTATCGTTAGGCTGTTCAAAATCTTTTTTAAGTCTAAAGTAGTCAAGCCCGCACTCTCCGATAGCAACGCACCTTTGATCTTCTGCGACCTCTTTTATATATTTAGCATTAAAGTTGTTTGCATTGTATGGGTGAACTCCTGATGCAAAATATACATCATCATAAGCATACGAAATATATAAAGATTTTGGTAGATCATCCATGTCTGCTCCGGGGATAATCATGCCTCTAAGACCACTTTGTCTGGCTCTTGAAATCACATCTTCAAGGTCGTCATCAAACTGTTCATCGTCCAAGTGGCAATGCGTATCTATAATCAAATCACTGTCCTTGTTCTATCTAATCTGTTATTTTATCCAATATTTTGCTAACAGACCTTAAATTTTAAATATCTCTTAGTTTTTTAGCAAAATTTAATGCTTCTTGACTTATAGTTTCCCCACTTATCATCCTAGCAAGTTCTGTTATCTTCTGACTATCATCAAGCTCTCTAGCCTCAGAGATGCCATCTTTCTTACTTACCAAAAAGTGTGAGTTTGCCTTTGAGCTTAGCTGTGGCAAGTGTGATATCGCAAAAATTTGATAAAATTCTGATAGTTTAACTAAGACATTTGCAATACTCATCGCCTCTTTTCCACTTAAATTTGCATCTATCTCATCAAGTATCAAAACTCCATCTGCAAAACCTGTGATATCTACGCTACTTGCGATAAATGCCAGCCTTAAACGGTTTAGTTCACCTGAGCTTAAATTCCTAAGATCAGTTCCTGAAATTTCAAAACTTATACTATCTTTGCCAAATTCATCTATATCTTTTTCTTTAAAAGTTACTTTTATATCACTCATGTATAGCTCTTTTAAATAAGAATTTAGCATATTTTCTAGCTCGATTTTACTCTTTTGTCTCTCTTTGCTTACTAAATTTGCAAATTCTATAAGTTTGTCTTGTAAGGTTTGGAATTTATCACTTAACTCATGCTTTGTAAACTCGATATTTTCATATCCTGCAAGCTCTTGTTTTCTTTTTTCTAAAACATTAAGTGCCTCTTTAATGCTTCCATAACGCTTATCTAGGCTATTTAAATCCTCTATCCTATCAAGTGTTTTTTCTATATCAATATTTTCAAGTTCGTCTAAATTTAACTCATCTTTTCTAGCTCTAAGCTCATTCATCGCATCTTCAAAAAAACTAGCATCTATGCCACTTATTTTTAACGCCTCAACAGCTCTGCCTTCATACTCAAAAATTCCCCAAGCTTCGTTCCAAGCACTCTCTATCTTGTCTTTTTTAGAAAGAAACTTTTTAAGATCCATAAGCTCTTCAAATTCTCCAACTTTAGGCGAAATTTTTTCTATCCTATCTATCTCAAATTTAGCAAAATCTTTTAACTCGGCAAGCTTATTTTCTTCATTTTCTATGCGTTCAAGCTCTTTTTTAGTGCTACTAAACTCATTCCAAATTTTGGATAAAGTAGATAAATTTTGTATATGAGAAGATGAATTTTTACTAGCTATAACATCAAGTAAATTTAGTAAATTTTCATTTTCAAACTCCCTTACATCTCTAACACTTAGATATTTTATATGTTGATTTGCTATATTTATTAGGTTTTTTTTAGCGATAAACTGAGAATTTATAAAGTATCTAACACTCTTTTCACGAACCATTTTAAAGCTATTTATCTCTTCGTTTGATATACCAAACTCACTCATATCAAAGTCAAAACTAACATCTGCTTCTATCAAATTTGCCAAACTTTCACTTAGCCCAAAAACTGCAAGTATAGCACTCATAAGCACACTTTTACCAGCTCCACTTACGCCTGTAAAAACGCTAAGTCCTGGGCTAAATTTAAGCTCTACCTCTTTAAAAGTAAGGTGGTTTTTGATGAGAACTCTTGATATCACGCTTTCTCCTCGGAGTGACCCCAGTGAAGTTTACTTTTAAGCACTTCAAAGTAATCCCTGCTTTTATGGCGGATCAAATTTGCATGAACTTCACCCAAACTTACATAAACTTCATCAAATTTATCCATATCAAAAGCCTTTTGTCCATCTATGACAACACTTACTTTACTATCATCAGCATTTTTAAAACTTAAATTTTGAGAGTTTGTCAAAACTAAAGGACGCTGAGAAAGGCTATGTGAACATATCGGAGTTATACATATGTTGTTACTAAGTGGGGATAAGATAGGGCCTCCAGCACTCATGTTGTACGCAGTTGAGCCTATCGCTGAACTAACTATAACACCATCTCCATAGTATGAATTAAACTGCTTACCATCAAGATAAGCATCAACTTTACTCATAGATAAAACTGCTGTTCTAGTAAAAACAATATCATTAAAAGCCACTCTTTTATCAACTTCTTCACTGTTTTTAAAAAATGTCGCCTCAAGCATCAAAGGCTGTTCTACCTCATACTTACCACTCATAAACTCACTCATAAACGTTTCAAACTCAGAAATTTTTATATCAGTTAAAAAGCCCAAATTTCCATCATAAACGCCAAGTATATGCGCCTGAGTTCTTGCAAGATCCCTACAAACGCCTATCAAAGTACCATCCCCGCCTACTGTGATGATAAAATTTGTATATTTTAAAATTTCACTTAAAAAAAGCGGTTTTTCTCCTAAAGCTTTAGCAGTTTTTACCTCATAAAGTGGTTCAACTCCAAATTCTCTTAAAATTTGAGCTATCTTTAAAGAGTTTTTTGGCGTTTTAGCGACAATACCAACAAATTTTAGGTTTTTGTGTAAATTTACTATTTTCATAAGTAATATTATAGCAAAATAAAATTCAGACAATCAAGCTTTTATATTTTCAACAAAACTTTGATAACTTTTAGATTGGATCAAACTAACATCTGTTTTTAAAGCTTTAAAGTGCTCTTGCCCACATTTTATTTTTGCACTCTCTGTTGTTCGTAAATCTAACCCTAAATCACTACCTTTGCTTTCAACTACAAAATAGAGTTTTTCGCTATTATCTTTTTCTATTAAAACTGCCCAGTCAGGATT
>JAAYFN010000097.1 GCA_012728225.1 Campylobacter sp. | reverse complement strand
GTGCAGATGTTGATGAGCCAAATGACCGCGGACAAACCCCACTTGCTGGGGTAGCATTTAAAGGGAATTTAGAGATGGCAAAGCTTTTGGTGGAAAATGGTGCTGATGTGGATGCTGATAATGGTTTGGGTGCGACGGCGTATACTTTTGCTTTAATGTTTGGACGTAAAGATATAGCAGAGTATCTGCTCAGTAAAACAGAGAAAAAGAGTATTTTTAAAAATGTAAGTTTTAAAATTTTAAAACTTTTAAAGAGATGAAGTTTTACTAAATTTCATCTCTAAACCATCACAATCTTCATAGTATTTTGGTAAAATTTTGCTACTTTTAAATCCAAATTTCTCATATAAAGATATCGCTTTATAGTTATCACTTCTAACCTCTAAACGTAAAGCTTTAAATTCTTTAGTCAAATACCTTAATATAACACTTCCAACGCCTAAATTTCTAGCTTTTTGAGATACAGCTATGGAGTAAATTCTAGGTATTTTAAGATAGTCAAAAACAAGAACGTATCCCAAAATACCTCTCTCATCTTCAGCAACAATCATAAAATTTCGTCTTATATGATAGGCTATCGAAGCTCTACTTAGTTTAAATTCGTTAAAACTCTCTTCTTCTATCTTTAAAATAGCCAAAATATCAAGTTTGTTTGCTTTGCGAAGTGTTATCATGATAGTTTTTGATAGATAGTATATTTGATCTCAAATTTAAACGGTCGGTAGCTCATTTTAACTTTTTTAAGATTTTCAAAGCCCATGTCATCACCTACATTTATAAACTCACATTCAGATTTATCTTTTAAAACTTTGGAAAACTCTCTAAATATAAACTGAGCACAACCAAGAGTTTCAAAGTCAGTTTTTTCTATAATAACGCTTGCGATGCCTTTGTTAATCATTTCGCCAACAGTAAAGCCCTTTAATGTCCCATCTATATAAAGAACGATACCCATAAGATCTAACTTATCATAAAAGTTAAGCATACGTTTTATAGCGATATGCTCTTGATAAATTCCCTCCATAAACTCATCAGCCATTTCACGAGGCATATATTTTATGCGATCTTTTGCCCATTTGGTCGATAAGTTTAAAATTTCATCTTTATGTTTGTTTGGATCGAGTGTTTGGACTTTAAAATTTGGATATGTTTTTTTAAATTTATTGATCTCAGTTCTTTTTGTATGGTAAGAGTTACCCTTAAGATCTATCAGATCATCGCTTTTATATATGTAGTCGACTAAGCGTTTTTCAAAGATAAAATCTTCAAATACATCAAAGATATGTGCACTCTCATCTAGCAGGTTAACAAATTTATCCAAGACAGATTCTGCAACGTATTCTATACGCGAAAGATAGGGCGAAGAGTTGTTTGCATTCATAAGTTCAAAGCATTTAAGTATCGCGTTTTTAAGATTTATAATTCTTCCAAGCGGTGGTAAAAGCATCGTAAGCTCTCCTCCACTAAGTGCAAAAAGACAGAAACTATCCTCTATAACTGCATAAAAACCGCTTATATTTTGTAGCCATATGAAATTTGCTGCAAATGTGTAATCACTTATATCAACTTCTAAATCCTCTCCTAAAAGATAGAGATACTCTTCCATTTTAGCTTTTGAGTTGATGTTAAATTTTTCAAATTTTACACCATTAATGATAAATTCCATCTACATCCTTATTGTGAATTGTCTTTGGAATTATATATCAAATTTAGGGTTTTGCGGTAAAAATTTTGTTATTTTAGTTCACTATTTTTTTAAGGTTGCTTCCTATATAGCGTTGTTTTTTAACATCTTTAATAAGAGCAGTTTCAATCACTATAAACCCATCCGCACAGTCATCAAACTCAGCATCTAAACCAAAGTCAAGGAAATTTACGCCACCTTCATCACAAAGCTCACTATACTGCCTATAAAGTGTAGGAACAGAGAGGTTGTATATGGCTAAACTATCTTTTAAAATTTTAAAGTCCTCTTCATAAGTGCTGGCATTAAAAAGCTTTTCAAGTTCGCTAGATTCTTGTTTTGCTATGATGTATGGATTTTTAGATATTACAATATCTGCATTTTTATTAAAGTGTTTTTTATAGAAAAATATCATCATATCTCTAGCTGTTTTTGGATAACTCGCACTTATACTTACAGGACCAAAGAGAAATTTAGTCTGAGGATAATTTACAAGATAAGCACCTATACCATACCACAGATAATCAAGAGCTCTAGAGCCCCAAAATTTAGGCTGAACAAAACTTCTGCCAAGTTCAGCAGAGTCACGTAGCAAAAAGCTAGCTTTTGATGAAAAGTCAAAAAGAGTTTGAGTGTAGAGTCTTTCTGTCTCTAAATTTGGTAAAATTGTGTTTGTTTCGCCTATTCTGTATGCACCGACTATCTCTTTTTCTATCTCGTCAAATAAAATAAGATGCTTATAGTAAAGATCAAACTCATCAATATCATAAGCTTTTCCTGTGCCTTCACCAACTTTTCTAAAAGTAAATTCTCTTAAACGGCCAATTTCTAAAAGAAGAGGACTTTTTTGTGGAGTTTGGCATAGATAAATTTTCTTGCCATCTTTTGTATGTCCTAAAATTTCACCTTGTGATATCTCTTTTGCAACTTCTTCTTTATCACTTTTGTTTGCTATACATTTTTGTGTTTTAAAAACATCTTTTTTGTTTTTACCAATGTTATAAAGGTGTTTTTTAAGAAGCTTTAAAGTATTGTTATCATGGTTGATTTCAGGCATAATGATATTTTTATAAGGTATTATTTCGCCAACTTTTATACTTAGTGATTTACCTTTTTTGTTAAAAATTTCACGTCCTAGCAAAAGACCGCCCAAAGGCTTGTGTATAAGTGAAACTATATAAAAAAGAGGAGAGTTTTTGGCATTTATATGGATAGGAACTATCGGGACAGATCTTTTTTTGGCAAATTTTAGAAATCCACCATTCCACTTACTATCTTTTATACCAAAAGGTCTAGCGCGAGAGACTTCTCCTGCTGGAAAAATTATGATAGCACCTTCATCTTTTAGAGTGTCATCTATCATCTTTATAGCATTTCTTGAGCTTTTGCCATTTATGTTGTCAACGGGTATAAGCATATCACTTATCGGCTTTATATTTACAAGAATTTCATTTGCTAAAATTTTAACGTCTTTTCTGACTTTACTTATAAGACTCATAAGTGAGAGTGCATCAAGTCCGCCAAGTGGGTGGTTTGATATAAAAATAATACGCCCTGATTTAGGTATATTTTCCATAGAATCAGTATCAATGTTGTATTTAAAATCTGCATATTTAAGTACAGCATCAATGAATTCTGTATTTTTTAGATGAGAATTTTTAGATAAAAAATCATTTATCTTGTCTTCACAAAATAATTTTTTAAGTATACAAATAGTAGATTTTGATATAAAATCTGGATATTTTTTAAATAAATCCGGGTATCTATCACGTAAAGCGCTATCAATATCTATCATTTAAGCTCCTTAAATTAGTATTATAACAAAATTAGACTGAAATTCATAGCAAAAAGAGATAAAAGATAACCATAACTTATATAAGACAGTAAGATGGTGGAGCTAAGCGGGATCGAACCGCTGGCCTCTTGAATGCCATTCAAGCGCTCTCCCAGCTGAGCTATAGCCCCAAATTAATTATAATTTAAAATTCTACTATAAAATTCTTTATTTCTGCTTTAAAGCAGAAAATTTATAAATTTATATGTAAATAAATAAAATTTTAAGGTTATTTACGATATCATTCTATTTCTAATCACTCAAGCGGGAATAGCTCAGGGGTAGAGCACAACCTTGCCAAGGTTGGGGTCGCGAGTTCGAATCTCGTTTCCCGCTCCATTAAAATGTAATGTTAAGTATGTATGTGCCCGGGTGGCGGAATTGGTAGACGCAAGGGACTTAAAATCCCTCGGATTTTTTCATCCGTGCCGGTTCAATTCCGGCTCCGGGCACCACTAACAATTGTGAGGTAAACTTTAAGGCGACATGGCCAAGTGGTAAGGCAGAAGCCTGCAAAGCTTTTACCCTCGGTTCAAATCCGAGTGTCGCCTCCACAGTAACCTAAGGAGTTAAAGTGAAGTGTGTTTTAGCATTTATTGTGATAGCTATACTTTTAACGGGTTTAATAGGCTGTAACACAGCAAAAGGTATCAAAAAAGATATCAATCAAGGTGCTGGATACATAGAGAAAAATACTAGATAGCTTCTAGTATGAGATCTTAAATTTATCGGGAGATGGCTGAGTGGTCGAAAGCGGCGGTCTTGAAAACCGTTGAGGTGCAAGCCTCCTGGGGTTCGAATCCCTATCTCCCGGCCATTTTACTGTTTAAATTTCTATATTTATTAAGATTATCCTGTATTTTTTGATGTATTTTATAAGACAAATTTAAAAAGGTCAATTTATGATATATTTAGCTCAAACAGACACTACTGCAGGACTTTTAAGTAAAGACCCAAAAAAGTTAAATTTAGTCAAAGAAAGAGACTTAAATACTCCTTGTATACTTACAACTTCTAAATTTAGTGGCTTAAGAGTTCCTAAGAAATTTAAAAATTCAGTTCGTCGTTTAAGAAAAACAACATTTATCTATCCAAACTCAAAAAGTATAAGAGTTGTCAAAGAGTGTGAACATGTAAAATTTTTAGATAAAATGGGAGATATGTACTCAACGTCTGCAAATTTATCTGGCATGAAATTTGATGAAGAATGGGCAAGAAGCGTAGCTGATGAGATAGAAGGAGAAGACTTTAAAGAGGGCGAAAGCTCTAAAATTTATAAGATTTCAAGATCAAAAATTAGAAAAATCAGATAACAATATAAATTTAACTACTTTTTATTAAACCCCTTATCACGTAACTAGCTAAGAAATTCCCAAAACTCGCGGTTACTCCCATAAAGCTACCCATTGTTTTACTGATTGGTTCTTCTTTGCTATATACTACATCAAAATTTCCTTTAAAACCACTTTTTTTTAGTTCATATTTTATTTTTCTGGCAAACGGATCACCGCTAACATTCCAAATATTAGTTATCTGAATAAGTTCAGGATTTAGGCGTTTAGCAGCGCCCATTGAACTAACAAATTTAGGTTTGTTAGTTTTGTTAGTAGCTAGTTTGTTAGCTAATCCAACCTTAGCTTTAGCATCATCAATAGAGTCTATAACAAAGTCAAATTCCAAAAAATTATAGTTAGATATAAACTCCTCATCAATGTGCAAAAAAAGAGTTTTTATACCTGGAAATTTTTCTTTAAAAACATCTACTTTTTTAGCTCCTAACCTCTCACTTCCAATCTGTCTGTTTTGATTGGTTATCTCAAAAACATCATTATCGATAATGGTTAAGTTGGTTACACCACTTCGGTAAAGTACTTCAATGCACGCTCCACCGACACCACCACACCCACAAACTAGAACTTTAGCATCTCTTAATTTTTGAAAATTCTCGCCTAAAAGCCATCTTATTTTAGTATAGCGATCTAATGTATCCACTTTTGCACACTTTTTAGTTCATTAAATTCTGTCAAATTTAATGTTATCGGCGTTAAGCTTGCATATCCATCAAAAACAGTGCTTAAGTCTGTTTTAGCATTTATATTAGGATCAAAATTCATAGTTGATTGCCCTAGCCAATAGTACTCTATACCGCGAGGATTGCGTGAAAGTTTGGCATCTGTATGATAGTGTTTTTCACCTGCAGGGACGACTTTAAGCCCTTTGTACTTCTGCTTTGATACAGCGGGGATATTTAAATTTAAAAATTTTTTATCAGGAAGTGGGTAGCCTGAGCTAAAAATTTTATTAACTATATCAAGAGTTATATTAATTGCTAAGTCAAAACCCCATTTTTCTAGACTATCACCTATATAAAATTGCGATACAGCAAGGCTTGGTACGCCTTGTAAGATTCCCTCCATAGCGCCACCACAAGTTCCTGAGTAAGTGATATCTTCAGCCATATTTGCACCATGATTTATCCCACTTATAACAAGATCGGGTTTTTTATCTCCAAAAAGAGAGTGAAGTCCTAAAAGCACACAGTCACTTGGTGTTCCGTTATCAAGCTTAAAAAATCCATCATCAAGTTTGATGAGTCTTAGTGGTTTAGTTAAGGTTATAGAGTGAGCGCAAGCTGATTTTTCAATACTTGGAGCAACAATAGTAACTTTATATTTCTCTTTTAGTGCATTAGCCAGGCTAATAAGGCCATTTGCCTCAAAACCATCATCATTTGTTATCAAAATCTCTTTCAAAATTTTATCCCTTTTTCTCTTATTTTAGCATAGATTGGATATAATATCCTAAAATTACAGAAGTTGCAAAGAGGTTATGAAAAAAAGAATTTTAGTTTCTAGCTTAGAGCCATCAGCAAACTTGCATCTTGAGCAAATTTTAACTCATTTTGATCAGGAAAAAATTGAGATTTGTGGTATATTTGACCCGAAATTTGGTAAGCCATATATGCCAAGTAGTGAGTTTAGTGCAATGGGATTTGTAGAGGTTTTGCCCCTTATTTTTAAAGGACTTAAAGCTATAAAAGAGATGACAAAGCTTGCTAAAGAGTGTGATGCTATACTTCTTATCGACTCTCCAGCTTTTAATCTTTTATTTGCTAAAGCTTTAAAAAAAGCGAGTGTTAAAGCTAGGATAACTTACTATATCTTACCTCAAGTTTGGGCATGGAAAAGAAGACGGGTTAAAAAAGTAGAGACGTATTGTGATAATCTAGCTACTATACTTCCATTTGATGATCAATTTTACACCAACTCAACATATGTAGGACACCCGCTACTTGATGAGATAAAAGTAGAGAAAAGTAGTTATGAAAAAGAGGGAATTATAGCATTTTTACCTGGATCAAGAAAATCTGAAATTTCAAGACTTATGCCGATTTTTAGAGAGTTACTTCCTGAATTTAAAGAGCATAAAAAACTACTTGTTGTCCCAAAAACAACTGATGCTTTAGAAATTTATGGAGATATAAGTGAGTTTGAGATAGTTAGAGATACGCCCAAAGCACTTTCTAAAAGTGATTTTGCTTTTATATGCTCAGGAACTGCAACTTTAGAAGCCGCGCTTGTTGGAACTCCTTTTGTTTTATGTTATAAAGCTAGAAATATAGATG
>JAAYFN010000007.1 GCA_012728225.1 Campylobacter sp. | reverse complement strand
GTGCTAAATTTTGGTCCTCAGCACCCTGCGGCTCATGGTCAGTTAAAACTTGTACTTGAGCTTGATGGCGAAAAAGTTGTAAAAGCTGATTCAGGTGTTGGATATATGCACCGAGGTATGGAAAAAATGGCCGAAAATATGATATATAGCGAGTTTGTGCCGGTTACTGATCGTATAGATTATTTGGCATCTAGTGGATGTAACTATGGCTTTTGTTTGGCAGTTGAAAAACTTTGCGGTATAGAAATTCCAAGGCGAGCTGAGGTTATTAGAGTTATACTTTTAGAGCTTAATCGTTTAGAAGCTCACCTTTTATATGTAGCTACACAAGCTCTTGATGTTGGTGCTATGACTGTATTTTTATATGCATTTCGCGAAAGAGAGTATGTGCTTGACGTTATAGAGATGTATTGTGGTGCAAGACTAACTCAAAATTCTATAAAAATAGGTGGTGTTTTTGTCGATTTGCCTGAAGGCTTTATATCTGCACTTCTTGAACTTTGCCAAAAAGTTTTAGATGGTATGAAAGACTATGAAACTCTTCTTGATAAAAATAGAATTTGGCTTTTAAGAACTCAAAATGTTGGTGTTATAACTAAAGAGATGGCTCTTAATTGGGGCTGTACAGGAGTAACTTTAAGAGCAAGCGGAGTTCAATGGGATATTCGAAAAGAAGAGCCTTACTCTATATATGATGAGCTAAATTTTGATATACCCTATGCTACAAGCGGTGATGTTTATGCAAGATATAAGTGTTATATGGCAGAGATGGTAGAAAGTGTTAAAATTTTACGTCAATGTTCTAAATTGTATTATCAAACAGAGCCTGAAATTTTAGCTGATTGTCCTGAGTATGTAAATCCTAGTAAAGAGCAGATAATGACTCAAAACTACTCTTTAATGCAACATTTTGTTTTAGTTACTCAAGGTCTTAAACCGCCAAAAGGTGAAATTTATCAAGCAACTGAGTCTAACAAAGGCGAGCTTGGATTTTATATCTATTCAACGGGTGAGAGTCGACCATATAGGCTTAAGATAAGAACGCCAAGTTTTTGGCATTGTGCTATTTTTGAAGAGCTTTTTGTTGGTGGATATATCGCTGATGTCTCAGCAATGATATGCAGTACAAATATCATTTTTGGAGAGGTTGATAGATGAAAAGATATGATTTAAGGCATTTAAAAGAGAATTTTACAGTTAGGATGGGTGAAATTTTAAAAGATACAAAAAATGGCGAAGTAAATCAGTTTATTTTTGAGATAGGAGATTTTTCATCTGTGCAAAAAAGTGCTGATTTAGTAGACGGACTAAACTCTACGTTACTTAACTCTATATGTTTTAATCGTGTGGATTGGATAGTAACAGTAAAGAAAGGAAATTATGAAAATTCTTAACTTGATATCATATATAAGCTTTCAAAGTCCTGAGCTTTTTGAAAAATTTAAAGATGATGAAATTTTAACTATAAGTCCGCTAACTGATCCAAATTTAGATAACTTTATAAAGTGCGAGATAGGTAGCTTAAGTTACGTTTTAGCGATGATAGCTAGTGAGATATCAACTGAGTTTAGCGACTTTGACACAGGTTTGTTAAGTGGAGAAAGTAGCGTTGGTGAAGAAGAAATTCCAGAAATTTTAGAGTTTATAAAAGATCTTGATTATGTTTTAATAGATGAAAATGCTATTAAATTTCATGCTGATAAAGTCAATATGGAGCATTTTTTAAATTTAATAGCAAAAGACGCTCAAATTTTAGGACTTAATGGCTCTAAGATAGAGTTTAAAAACACTAAATTTAATGAACTAAAAGAGCTACAAAGCTTTGATGGTGCAGTTGTTTTAAAACATACAAAAAATCTAAATTTTGTGGGGGGACCTTACTTTTCTATGAGTTCAAAACTAAAAGATGGTGATGAGGTAGAAATTTCAGGGGTTAAGAGAGTTTTTAAGTTAGATAAAAACTTAAAAGGCACAGTTGCTCTTCTTGGTGTAGAAAGCGTAAATAGCTACATATATGAAGTAGCTAAATTTAGCAAGGTACAAAGATGATAACGATAAATGGTAAAACTTATGAATGCGATGAAAATGATAGCATATTAAATGTCGCACGTAAAAATGGCGTTTATATACCAGCTATTTGCTATTTAAATGGCTGTAGCCCTACATTGGCTTGTAGGCTTTGTATGGTAGAAGCAGATGAAAAAGTTGTTTATAGTTGTAATGCTAAAGCAAAAGATGGACTAAATGTCATAACAAACTCTCCAGAGCTTGATGAGGCTAGAAGAGCGATTATGCAAACTTATTGTATAAATCACCCTTCAGAGTGCGGAGTGTGCGATCAAAGTGGTGAGTGTGAACTTCAAAATATGGCTCATCAAATGCAAGTAAACGAAGTTCCATGGGCCATAAGAGATAGTTATAGACCTATTCAAAAGTGGGGAATAGTAGAGTATGAGCCATCTTTATGTATAGTATGTGAGAGATGTATAACAGCGTGTAAAGATAGAGTTGGTGAGGAGCGTTTAAAGCTTGTTTCACGTGAGGCTGATTTAGTGCCAAAAGAGCTTAAAGATGAAATTCCTAAAGATGCTTTTGCAGTTTGGAATAAATTTCAAAAAAGCTTGATAGGCTTGGCAAGCGGCGCAGATACTTTGGAGTGTTCAGAGTGTGGCGAATGTGCAGCAGTTTGTCCTGTCGGCGCACTTACAGAGAGCCATTTTACATATAACACAAATGCATGGGAGCTTACTAAAATTCCGGCATCAAATCCTCATGCGAGTGATTGTGAGCTTATGTATTATGAAGTTAAAACTGCCAGTATAGAGGATAGGACGCCTAAAATTTATAGAGTTAGTTCAGATATTCACTTTGCAGAACTTGATAAAGCTGCTAGGTTTGGCTTTGATTTTCATAATGGTTTTGGTAAAAAAGATGAAGAGAAATTTAATCAATTAGTTGAAGCTATTAAAAATAAAAAGATAAAAAATATCAAATTTAACAGTTTTATAACAAACGAAGAGGCTAAAATTTTAGATGAGCTAAGAGAGAAATTTGATCTAAATTTAGTTAATGATGAGGCCAGAGTTTATCAGGATTTTTTAAGAAATTTTGCTATTTATTTGGGTAAAGATTTATATAGTGGTGATGTAAAACCTGTACTTAATGCTGATTTTATCGTAGTAGCGGGAAGTTTTTTACGCCACGATGCGCCAAATTTATCTTATAAGGTAAATAATGCTTTAAAGATAAATAAAGCAAGTGGAGTATATTTTCACCCTTTAAAAGATAGCATTATTCAAAAACAGTCTAAAAATTTCATTAGTTGCGAACATAAAGCAAGCGTTGATATAGAAATTTTACTATTTTTATTAAAAGAATTTGGCGAGAATTTACCTAAATGGCTTGAAATTCCTGAGAATTTGGGTGAAAGTTTAGGCATTGATATGGAGAGTTTTGAGAAAATTTCTCAAAATAAAGAGAACAAAGTTCTTATTATAGGTGAGGATTTTATCACTAGCAAAAATGCTCCTACTTTGGCTAAATTAACAGGACTTATAGAAAAACATAGTAGTTTTAAAACCCTTATCATACCGCCACGAACAAACTCTTTAGGTGTTGCTAAGATATGTAAATTAAGTGAAGAAAATAGTGGTAAAACTTTAGGATACAATGAAAAAGGTGATTTTGAATTTGGTGTTTATGGAGAGTGTTTAGATGCTCCTGCATTAAATCAACAAGAGGGAACTTTTTTAAATTTAGATCGCCGTGTTGTACCTACAAATAGAGCTTTACCATACTATGGATATGAGTTAAATGATATAGCAAAAGCTTTAGGTTTAACTAGAGCTCAAACTATAGATTATACTTCAAATTTAGGAGCAAATTTCAAAAGTGTGGAATTTGATGAGTTAGAAAATTTCTATGATAATGGTGGAGTAAACAAAAGAGGCTATAAATTTGAAACTAAAAATTGTGATATTTTAGATGAGAAATTTAAAATAGAAAATTTAAATCAAGAGCTTGAAAGTTTTGTATATTTAGCCAACCCTATAGGTCAATTTAGTAAATTTTCAAACCGTGCAAGCCTTTTGAGTGAAGTTGCTTATCTATATGCTGGAGATGAGTTTATGGAGCAAAACAAACTAAATGAAGGTGATATTGTAAATATAGGTGGTAATGTTCTTAGTGTTAAAAAAGAGAGAGAAATAAACGGTGCGTATATACCTTATTTTGATGATAAGATAGATGTTAGTGAAATTTTCAAAAGCTCACGATTTGCAAATTTAGAGTTGATAAAAAGGAGTGATAGTGAATAGTACAGCTTTTTTATTTTTTGAAACTGCACTGAAGGCTATCGTTATTTTAGCGGTTGTTGCTGCTTTAGCCGGGCTTGGTTCATATGCAGAGCGTAAAGTTTTAGCGTGGATGCAACGTAGAGTAGGGCCACATATGGTTGGACCTGCAGGATTAGCGCAAATAGCTGCTGATATGATAAAGCTATTTTGTAAAGAGGATGCTTTGCCAGCAAATTCTAACAAAAGGATATTTCTTTTAGCGCCTTTAATCTCAGCAGCAGCAGCTTTTGTAGCACTTGCACCTGTGCCATTTTTGCCAGAATTTACGGTATTTGGACATACGGTTCATCCTATGCTTAGTGATGTTGGGATAGGAATTTTATTTGTTTTAGCAGTAAGTTCTGTTTGTGTTTATGGGCTTATTGTAGGTGGTCTTGCTACATATAATAAATGGAGTTTGATAGCTTCTATGAGGGCAGTTTTGCAACTTATAAGTTTTGAGATTATTAATGGACTTAGTCTTATTCCTATCATTATGATGGTTGGATCTCTCTCACTTATAGATATTGTAAATGCACAAAGTGGCGGAATAGGTGGCTGGTTTGTGTGGAAACAGCCGATATGTTTTATAGTATTTTTAATAGCTAGCTTTATAGAGTGCAACAGAACACCTTTTTGTCTTACAGAAAATGATCCTGAGCTTGTAGCGGGTATAACAACAGGATATTCAGGAATGCGTTTTGGTATGTTTTTTATCGCTGAATACGGCAATATGATAACTTACTCCATAGTCTTATCACTTATCTTTTTTGGTGGATTTAACTCAATGTGGTTTATACCAGGTGGTATAGCGATATTTCTTAAAGCAAGTTTCTTTTTCTTTTTGTTTTTATGGGCAAGAGCTACATATCCACACTTAAGACCAGATCAACTAATGGGACTTTGCTGGAAGGTGTTAATGCCATTATGTTTGGTTGTGATATTTATAACAGGCCTTGTGCTTTTATAAGGAGGCAAGATGAGTTATTTCGAGATAGATAAGAGAGTTGAGGCTAAAACTAACTCTAGTAAATTTAAACGCTTCTTAAAAAGAACTTTTAGCGTAGAGCTTTTAGTAGGTCTTGGACATACGTTTAAACAGATGGTTAAAAAAGATACTAGACATACATTAATGTATCCTTTTGAAAAGATGGAGCTTGATCTTAGGTATCGTGGAGTTCATAGTCTTATGAGACTACTTGAAAGTGGTGATGATAGATGTATAGGTTGTGGGCTTTGTGCTAAAATTTGCCCAAGTAATTGTATAGATATGGATACTCATTTAGATGAAAATGAGCGAAAAATAGTATCAAACTACTCTATAAATTTAGGACGTTGTGTTTATTGTGGGCTTTGTGCTGATGTCTGCCCAGAGCTTGCAATAGTGCACGGTAGGGAGTATGAGTTAGCTAGTGAGCAAAGGGCTTATTATGCTTTTAAGGAAGATCTGCTAACTAAAAATGTTAGAGATCAGGTGGAATTTGAAGGTTATGGCTCACTTACAAAAGATGTTGATGAGAGAGTTAAAAAAACCCCAACTGCTTATATAAAGGTGGATGAATGATAGAGTTTATAGCATTTTTCTTTTTTGCTGCTTTTTCGCTTGGAATGTTTGCGGTGAGTGTATTTTCTACAAATATTTTATATGCACTAAGTGCTTTAGCGGGTGGTATGATATTTATATCTGGATTTTTCTTTCTCTTAGGAGCTGAATTTTTAGGTGTAGTTCAAATTTTAGTTTATGTTGGCGTTGTTGTGGTGCTTTATTCTTTTTCTATGATGTTTTTTAATACATCAGAGCCGGTAAAAGAGAGCAAAAAACGTGAAAAGATCATATACTCTTTATCTGTTTTTTCAGCTCTTCTTCTTTTTATTATGATACTTCTTCCAGTTGTTGCTACTACTGTGCCAGAACTTCCTATCATAGCACAAGCGGACAATACCGAGTACTTAGGGAAAGTTGTATTTACTAAATATCTGATAGTTTTTGAGCTTGCGGCTTTGATGCTTTTAGCTGCTATGATATGTGGTATAGCGCTTGTTCATAGGGATATGGATAAAGAAGGAGACGCGATATGATAGGGGTTAGTCATTATTTAGCAGTTGCGGTAGCTATGTTTGTTTTAGGACTTATAGGGCTTATGAAAAGAGAAAATTTGCTCATGCTTTTTTTCTCAACTGAAATTTTACTAAATGCTGCAAATATAGCACTTGTATCTATATCAGTGTATCTTGGAGACTTTAATGGACAAGCATTTGCACTTTTTGTTATAGTTATAGCAGCTTGTGAGCTTGCAGTTGGACTCGCCTTGCTTATCCGTTTTTATAAAAAAACTGGCTCTATAGAGTTAAGTGCGCTAAATAAGGAGAGAGTATGACAAATTATATAGTTGTCTCGCTTTTTGCACCTTTACTGTCATTTTTGGTAGCTGGTGTATTTGCAACTAAAAAGAAAAATCTTATCATAGGCATTATATGTTCAGCTCTTGTTTTGATAAGTACTATAAGTTCATTTTTTCTACTTGAGATAGTTAGGAGTGAAGGAGCTATAGTTTTTTTTATAGGTGACTTTATACATGCTGGTTTTATAAATATAGATTACTCAGTGATTATAGATCAAGTTAGTGTTATGATGATGGTTGTTGTTGGGATTGTTTCAAGCGTTGTTCATGTTTACTCTATCGGATATATGGAAAAAGATTCTGGGTTTAACCGCTTTTTCTCCTATTTAGGGCTTTTTGTATTTTCAATGTTAGTGCTTGTTATGAGCGATAACTTTGTCGGGCTTTTTATAGGCTGGGAAGGCGTAGGGCTTTGTTCATGGTTGCTTATAGGCTTTTGGTACGATAAAGATCGTATAAGCTGGTATGCAAATGAAGCATTTATCATGAACCGTGTAGCTGACCTTGGAATTTTACTTGGAATTTTTCTTATTTATAAATATACAGGCTCTGTTAAATATAGTGTTGTATTTGATATGGCACCAAATTTACCAAAATACATTGTTGTTTGGATGGGAATTTTCCTATTGATTGGTGCAATGGGTAAATCCGCGCAGTTTCCATTTCATACTTGGTTAGCTGATGCGATGGCTGGACCAACTCCTGTTTCAGCTTTAATCCACGCAGCAACCATGGTAACGGCAGGTGTTTATCTAGTTATAAGAGCAAATGAAATTTTTAGTATCGCAACAGAAGTTAGTAATTTTATAGTTATAATGGGAACGTTTGTCGCTCTTTTTGCAGCTTCAATGGCTTTGGTTCATGACGATCTTAAAAAGATAATTGCCTACTCAACGTTATCTCAACTTGGGTATATGTTTGTAGCTGCTGGACTTGGAGCTTACTGGATAGCTTTATTTCATCTTACAACTCACGCATTTTTTAAATCACTTCTATTTTTATGTGCTGGCAATGTAATGCATGCTATGAATGATGAACTTGATATTAAAAAAATGGGCGGATTATATAGGTTTATGAAGCCAACAGCTATATTAATGGCAATAGGCTCGGTTGCACTTGTTGGATTTTATCCATTTGCCGGGTTTTTCTCAAAAGATAAAATTTTAGAAGTAGCTTTTGGTACAGATTCGTATATAATTTGGATATGTTTGTTAATAGGTGCCATGATGACAGCATTTTATAGTTTTAGACTTATAATGCTTGTATTTTTTGGAAAGTCAAAATTTACTCATTTGCCTCATGAGGCTAAGAATTTTATGCTCATAGCGCTTGCACCGCTTGCTTTGCTTGCTGTTGTTGCTGGGTGGTTTGAGGGTAGTTTTCATAAGTTTACAACAAAAATTTTACCCGATCTTATCTTAGAGTTAAGCAAAGGAACGATCTTAGCTCTTATTGTAATTACTTCGGTAGCTATACTTGGGGCAACTATTTTTGCTATATATGCTTATAAAAAAGATATTTTTAAAAATAGCTGTAAAGATAACAGAATTTACAAGTTACTTAAAAACGAGTATTATATACCTCAAATTTATGATGAAATTTTCATAAAACCATATTATAAAATAGCGCAAATTTGTGCTAAAGCAGATAAGAACATTATAGATAAAAGTGTGGATGCTATCGCGATGTTGTTTAGAAGATTTGGCTCGGGAGCAGATAGAATGTCGGATGGAAATTTAAGCTCTATGCTTATATGGTTAGTGGCAGGTTTAACCTTCCTTTTAGTGATAGCTTTTGTGTTAGGAGGGCTTTTATGATACTTAGTTTAGTTATTTTCTTTCCTGCATTAGCTGCTGTTCTTGGGTTTTTAGTAAGCGAGAAAAATATCAAAGTATACGCTGTTTTAGTAGCATTTGTAGAGCTTTGTTTGGTCTGCTTTGTTTGGGCAAATTTCAAAGGCTCATTAGGCGGATATGATTTTGTTGAGCTTGTACCGCTTATCCCTAGCCTTGGTATTAGTTACTTTTTAGGCGTAGATGGGATATCGTTATTTCTTGTTTTAATGAGTGCTTTTATGACTTTAGTTGGAGTTATAAGCATAAATATAACGCATAAATTAAAACATCTTGTTATCTCTATCTTGTTTTTAGAGATGACAATGATGGGTGTATTTTTAAGTTTAGACGCTATAATGTTTTACTCATTTTGGGAGCTTTCGCTTATACCGATGCTTTATATAATCGGAGTTTGGGGAAGTGGCGATAAGATCTATGCTGCTGTGAAATTTTTTCTCTATACATTTTTTGGTTCGGTGTTGATGCTTGTTGGGCTTGTTGCTATGGTGTATCTAAATTTTAGATACACAGGTGTTTTAAGCTTTAGTATACTTGAGTGGCAAACTTTACCTATACCGTTAAATTTACAAATTCCGTTATTTTTGGCATTTGGTATAGCGTTTGCGATTAAAACTCCACTTTTTCCTTTTCATACATGGTTACCTTATGCACACGGCCAAGCACCAACTATAGGTTCTATTTTACTTGCTGCAGTTCTTCTTAAAATGGGAACATATGGTTTTGTGAGGTTTTTACTTCCTATGTTTCCTGATGCTAGTGTTTATTTGGCTGGTATGATGTGCGTGATAGCTTGTATAATGGTAATTTACGCATCATTTGTTGCCTATGCTCAAACTGACATTAAGCAACTTGTTGCGTATAGCTCTATTGCTCATATGGGTGTGATAACTCTTGGCGTGTTTTCTATGAGTGTAGAGGGTATAAGTGGAGCAGTATTTTTTATGATAAGTCACGGTATAGTAAGCGGAGGACTTTTTATGCTCATAGGTTTTATCTATGATAGAACTGGAACTAAACAGATGAGTGAATTTGGAGGTCTTGCAAAGGTATGCCTGTTTATGCGACCACTTTTTGTATAATTATGCTTGGAGGTATTGGGCTTCCGTTAACAAGTGGATTTGTAGGAGAATTTTTGAGTTTACTTGGAATTTTTAAAGTCAATCCTTGGTATGCCTTTCTTGGTGGTTTAGGTATTATCATGGGAGCTATTTATATGATGAATGCCTATAAACAGACATTCTTTGGCCCTTTAAATAAGAGTAAAAATAGCAAACTCAAAGACTTAAATACTACTGAACTTTTTGCCATAATTCCGATAGTGTTTTTAGTGCTATTTTTGGGAATATTTCCAAACATAGCTCTTAAACATATTGACAAGCCAGTTATTAGCACAGTAGGCTTAATGGAGCAAAAAGCAACACAAAGCCAAACTGTGGATTTTATCAAAAAATCAAACCTTATAAGGAGTCAAGATGTTAAATAAACTAACTATCGATATAAATTTACTAAATTTAGCATCCATCTCTCCGGCGGTATCGTGCATTATATTTGCTGTTATTTTGCTCTGTATAAGTATGGTTAAAAAAGAGTTAGAGCCTAAATTTTACGCAGTTGTCACACTTCTTGCGCTTATTGTAAGTTTAGGACTTATGTTTGGATATAAAGGACCTATAAGAGGGTTTTTTGATATGGTGCTAGTTGATGGCATCTCTCATATAACAAATGTTATAATAACTCTAGTCTCAGCTATATTTGTGCTTTATACACTTAGTTGTGATAAATTCGATGACTTTAAACGTCCTGAATTTTATGTTTTATTTTTATTTATGATTTCAGGATTTGGGCTTATGACTTCAAGTGATAGTTTAGTACTTATCATAGTAGCTTTAGAGCTTTCAAGTTTATGTTTATATACCTTAATAGCTATGAGAAATACAGTAAATGCCACAAGCGCAGCTATAAAATACTTTGTTATGGGTGCAGTAGGATCAGCCTGTTTTGTTCTTGGTGCAGCACTTATATACCTAGTAAGCGGGAGTTTAGAAATAGGCTCAATAGTTAGAAATTTAGCTCTTAGTGAAGTTAAATATGGTGTAACTATGAGCGTTGGTATAGTTTTGATAATAGTTGCATTAGGCTTTAAAATAGCTTTAGCGCCTTTTCACACTTGGCTTGGAGATATTTATAGTGGAGCGACATCAAGTTTGGCTGCATATGTATCCATAGTGCCAAAATTAGCAGCTTTTGCCGTAGCACTTAGACTTTTTAATGCTCTTATAGTTATAGATGTCTTTTTTATAGAGATAACACTTTATATAGTTGCTGTTGCAACTATGAGTATAGCAAATGTGGCAGCCTTAGTGCAAGACAATGTTAAACGCATGCTAGCGTATAGCTCTATATCTCACGCTGGATTTTTGCTAACGGCTATTTTGATAGGATCATCACAGGCAACTATGGGAATGTTTTTGTATTGGATAATGTTTTGTATAGCAAATTTAGGAGCTTTTGGTGTTTTACTTGCTTATGAAAACAAAGATGGACGGGCTATAAATTTTAGTAACTTTAAAGGTCTTATTAACAAAAATTCAGCACTTGCTTTATCTATGAGTGTTTTTATGTTTAGTTTAGCAGGAATTCCACCTCTTAGTGTGTTTTGGGGAAAAATGGTCTTACTTAGCTCAGCAGTAAATTCAGGATTAGTTATACTTGCTGTTATAATGGCTCTAAATTCAGCTATAGCTATGTATTATTACTTAAGACTTGTTGTGACTATGCTCTTAAGTGATGAAGATGACAACACCACCACTTATAGTTTAAATTTAACACTTAAATGGGTTATATACATAAGTGCAGTTGTATGCTTGGTTTCGCCATTTATTGTTAAATTTGCAGTGCCTAAAATTTACGCTTTGATACTTTTTAGTGGGTTTTAGTCTGTTTTATAATATAATATGAGATGTTTATAAAAGGATCGATATGAGAGCATTTATAACTTTGATGATATGTATGGTAGTTTTTATGAGTGGTTGTACGTCTAAAAAGGCTTCATCAAGCCCTGATGTTTATAAAGAGAGCGAGATCAATAAAAGACAAGAGATAAGAGCTGTAAATATATCTAAAGTAGATCCTGCAAAGATAGCTATAAACAATGATACTAGCAAAAATACTGCTAGAGTTGTAGGTGGTGTATTGGGTGCTGTTGGTGGTGCTGTGCTTGGATATAACTGGGGAAGTGGCAAGAGTGGTGCAACTGTAGTTGGCAGTGCTGTTGGTGGTGCTTTAGGTGGCCTTGGTGGTGAGGCTGTAAATGATGAGAAGGTAGTTGATGGTGTAACTATCACTTATGAGCAAGATGGTAGAGTGTATAGTTCAACTCAAGTTGGAGATCTTTGTGAATATAAAACAGGCAGTGCTGAAGTTGTGTTAATAGACGGAAGTGTTACTAAGATACAGCCAAACTCATACTGTTATTAGAGTATTTGCAGGAGGTAAATTTTGAGAATTTTAGCTATTTTATTGTTATCTTTATTTTTTGTTGGATGTAGTCAAAAAAACACAAGCATTGAAAATAGTGATGCTAAGGTGGAAGCTAAAACAACTATAGTAAACATTGTCTTAGTTAGTGAGTTTAAAGACCATAATGACGGAGTAAGAGTTTGTGGTGGTATAGTTATAGGCAGTGGTTCATATAGTGGTTTTGGTTGAGGTATAAGTATAGGT
>JAAYFN010000096.1 GCA_012728225.1 Campylobacter sp. | reverse complement strand
ATTTTTATACTCTTCACCATCAGGAATAGATACAAGTGTAATACTTGAAGCTTTAATTCTAGGAAGTAGATCATCTAGCCAAAGAGCTCCTACAGTTTGATTTGTGATAATAGCTACTTTACCATCAAATTTAAGCTTATCAAGTTCATCTATGTAAACTTTATAACTATCTTTGTCTAAATTTATATCTATATTCATCTTTTACCCTTTAAATTTGCGAATTTTATCCTAATTTCCTAAATTTCAATAAAATCAGGTATAAATAGCTGATAATTCCTCTCTAATTTAAAATATAACTCATCAAGATCTTTTGATAAATTTGATCTAAAATTACGTTTTAAAATACTTTCATTAAATGGAACAAATTGTAAAAATTTACTCTCATCTGCTAATTCATAAAATGGATTTTTCGTATCACTGTTGATGATAAAAAGCTTTTTGTTAAAAAGTTCAGAAAGCTCAGTGTAGTAACTTATAAGCTCTTCTTTTTGAGTTTGATCATAGTAGTAAATATAGACATCAAGTCCGAGCTGACTACATAGATCAAACACAACACTTGCTCCTATTGTAGTGCTTTTACTGCTTAATAAAACAATTCCTTTTTTAAGTTCATTTACAGGAAAATCTCCAAGCGTTAAAACAGGAGTTCTTAACTCATAAAAGTACTTTTTATGTTTTTCAAAAAAATCATCACAACTAATTACCATGCCTATTTTATAACGCTCCACATCACTCTTCATGATATTAACTTGCTCTTTATACTCTATCATAACCTCACAACTTTCATCTGTTTCTAGGTTTACAAGAGTTTTAACATCATCAACATTAGTTGGGTTTATGATGCGAATATAAAGCTTATGACTTGTTATGGTTGAGTTAATGTATTTGGCACTTGCGGTAATATTTTTTATATCATTTTTACAACTATTTGCCATATCAATGATAAGATAAATACTAACTCCAAAAGGCGCTGGAAACTGCCCGTGAGCAGTTTTTATGGTAGAGTATACATCTTTTAATATAGCAGGTTCTCCGACCATTAAAAGCGTATCATTTGGAAATATCATAGTGTTAAATTTAGTAACTATCGCCTCATTGTGTCTATAAATCATAGGAATTTTATACTTTGAGTTGACAAACATTCCAACTCTTTTATAAGCATATGAGCTTCCAATAGGAACTTTTACTTCCATTATCTCTCCAGCTCCAAGTCCTATATCGTCAGCTAAAACAGGATAATCTGGCAAATAGCCCACAAGCCTAGATGTAAGAATTTCAATCGAATCGATAGTTTTTAAGTATTTGTCATCTTCTATCTCATCGATTATTTTCCAATTATCAAGCATATAAATTTCACTTTCAAAAGATATCTTTTTTAAATTTAAATAGACATTTTTTGTACTTTGTTTATCATCAAGAATAATCATAAAACTATGAAATTTACTAGCACAACACTCTCTTAGTTTAAAAAGACTTGTTGCGTCAAATTTTTCTAATACTATATTATCAGCCTTAAACTCTTCACTTATAGTCTCATCGTTGTTATAAACAATAGTATAGGTGTGATTTATATTTTTTAGAGTTGCAATGGTTTTTAAGAAATTTTTAGCTAAAATGCCATCACAAACAACTAAGATGTTTTTCATATTTAACTCCACAAATTAAAAGGATATTATATCAAAATGAAATTTAAAATAGATAAAACGTACTTAAATGCCAGAGCTTGCACCTTACAAACTGCTCATTCAACTATACAAACACCAGTTTTTATGCCTGTTGGCACAATCGGTGCAGTTAAAAGCTTAGATGCTTATGATATGAACGAAATTTTAAATACAAAAATAATTTTAGCAAATACTTACCACATGTATCTTAGACCAGGAACTAAGCTTGTGAAGGAATTTGGGGGCTTGCATGGATTTACTAAGTACCCAAATAGCTTTTTAACCGATAGTGGTGGCTTTCAAGCTTTTTCATTAAGCAGCATATCAAAACCTGATGAAAACGGTATCAAATTTAGATCACATATAGATGGCTCAAAACACTACTTTACTCCAAAATCAGTCATAGATGCCCAACATAACTTAGGAAGTGATATTATGATGGTACTTGATGATTTAGTTGCGCTTCCTGCTACTAAAAAAAGAGTTGATGAGAGTATAAAACGAACTATAAAATGGGCTCATGAAGCACTTAAATATCATAAACATAAACAATCCTTAGGTATAGCGACAAATCAAAATCTTTTTGGTATCATTCAAGGAGGAACTGACTTTCAAGCACGTAAATTTTGTGCTCAAAGTTTATGCGATATGGAATTTGACGGGCTTGCGATAGGAGGACTTAGTGTAGGTGAAAGTAATGAACTGATGTATGATACAGTCGAAGGTATGATGCCATACATTGATACACAAAGACCAAGGTATTTGATGGGAGTTGGCACACCTGAGGATTTAGTAGAAAATGTATATCGAGGTGTTGATATGTTTGACTGCGTAATGCCAACAAGAAACGCTAGAAATGGTACGCTTTTCACAAGTTATGGTAAAATAAACATTAAAAAAGCGGAATTTATAAATTCACAAGAACCGATAGATCCAGAGTGTCAATGTTACACTTGCAAGCGTTATTCAAAAGGATATCTAAATCATCTATTTAGAGCCAAAGAGTTGACATTTTTTCGGCTTGCTAGTCTTCACAATCTCCACTACTATCTAAATTTAACAAAACAGATGCGAGAGGCGATATTAGCATCAAAATTTAGTCAGTTTAGGCAAGAATTTTATCTAAAAAGGAACAGTTATTCACATCTATAAATTCTGTGATATTTAAGTGATATTTAAGCGATAATTTGCTATGCATTAACAATAAATTTCTAGTATTATCGCTACAAAGTACGATATAGCGTGATTATATAAAAATTTAATAAAATTTAATATTTTAATTGATAAATCCTCTTTAAATAAGCAAATCCCCTTGAAATAGGCTTTTGTAATCACGTCTTATTCACTATGTGAAAATCATATGTAAAATTTTATGTATTTTTCTACATTTAAGAGTATTTCTATCTATTTTTAAATTTTCCTGCCATAGCTTTATATACTAAAATTTCTGAGTTAAGTGTTGTGTATTTTTCACTTACTAAATTCATATGTGCTGAAATTTCACTATTTTTAGCATCGATATAATCTTTAAGTTCAACCTTACCAGCATTGTAACGTGTTAGATATAACTTTGATAATTGTTGGCTGTTGGATATGATATCTTTATAATTTTCAAACCTTAAAATAGAGTTTTGATACTCATAATAGTAGCGATCTATCTCATTTAATGCTGATACTAAACCTTCCTCATACTGAGCTACTTTTTTATCAAATTCAAGCTCACTAATGCGTAAATTCGCTTTTAAACGTTTATAGTTAAGAAATGGCAAATTTATCTTTAAACTTCCACTTAAAAAATCAAGCTCACTACTTCCTCTAAAATCCTTGCTTGAAGCACTTAAAGAGCCACCTAAACTTATGCTTGGATAAAAATCTTTTTGTGAAATTTTGTAATCATAAAAACTAGCATTAATCCGTGATATCAAAGCTCTCAAATCAGGTCTATTGCCAACTGCAAAAACTGGAACACTTGTATCAACTCCCATAAATTTTATCTCCATAAGTGGCATTCCACCTAAATTTAGACTCTCATCTGGCTTTAAATGTAGTAAATTTCTAAGAAGTTCTTGGTTAGCAACTCTATCTCTTTTGTAGTTTAAAATTTGATTTTCTAAGCTTAAAATACTTTTATTTATCTCTAAAAGATCTATTGGCAAGGATTTACCACAGTTTACTTTAGCTGTTACTATTGCTTTTAGATCTCTATAATTTTCTAAATTTTGATCTAATAATTTTAAAGTATCTCTTATAAAAAGCTCTTTAAAATAACTATCGACAACTGAATTTATGATATTTAACTTAGTTGCCTCCATATCATAAATAGTAGCATTTTGCTCCCACTCTGCCGCACTTACTGAGTTGCGAATTTTACCATAAAGATCAAGCTCATAACTTACTGCCACGCTTGCATTATAACTATCTTGCCAGTTTTGGGGCACACTTATATCTCGCCCGCTCTCAACTCCCCATGAAGCACTAAAAGTTGGAAGCATATCTGCACTTACTAAACCTACTTTTGCCATAGCTTGAAGAGAATTTAATGAAGCTATTTTAAGATCTTGATTTGCTATCAAAGCTCTATCAATTAGGTTATTAAGAGATGCTTGAGAGTACCCTAAATACCATTTTTCATCTATGATAAAAGTTTCATTTTCATCTATAAAATTCTCTACAACTTGATAGTTATCTACTGCACTTTTACCAGCACAACCTGCTAAAATTACTACTAAAAATATATTTGCTATTAATCTCATCTTTACTCCTGCGATAATGCATCTATTGGGTTTAGCTTGCTTGCGTTTTTTGCAGGTAAATACCCAAAAATTATCCCTATTAAACTTGAACTAAATAGAGCTATAATAGCGGGTGCTAAACTAAATTTCATAAAAAAATCACCACTTAATGAGTTAAAAACTGCTCCAAAAGTATAAGCCGCGGCTAAACCGATAACACCACCTATTATACAGAGCAAAATAGCTTCTATTAAAAACTGCTGTAAAATATCTCTACTTCTTGCCCCTATCGCCATTCTAACTCCTATCTCTTTAGTTCTCTCAGTTACGCTTACTAGCATTATATTCATAACACCTATACCACCAACTACAAGAGATATAAAAGCAACTGAGGAGATAAGAATTCGCATTGTCATCGTTGTATCTTCGATAGTTTGACGTATAGTATCAGAGTTTATTGTGAAAAAGTCTTTCTTCCCATGCTTTTGAGTTAAGAGTTGAGTTAAACTACTTTCAGCTATTTGCGGATCAGCATCATCTTTAACTTTAACTGTGATACTTTGAATATTTCTATTGCCTGTGATTTTGTTGATGATAGTACTATAAGGAGCATAAACTCTTAATACATCACTGCTTCCAAAAGCTGTATTGTTCTCTTTGACTACACCAATAATTTTAAATGCTCTTTTTTCAAAAAATATAGTCTTTCCTAAAGGATCAACTCCTTCAAAAAAGCTATTTTTAGTATTTTGATCGATAATAACAACAGAGCTAGAATTCTCAACCTCTTGAGCTGTAAAACTTCGCCCAAAATCAATCTCAAACCCATTTACCTCTAAATAATGTACTCCCCCGCCTCTTAAATTTCCATTTAAATTTTTATTTTTATACGTTAAAACACCTGTTGTAGAAGTATTTGGTGTAGAGTAATCAAAATATGGCTGAGTATTTAAAAGACGCGAATCATCAACTTTAAGGCTCTCAACTTTATTTACTCTTCTATCTCCAAAGCTTTTACCTGGATATATCTCTATGGTGTTTGTCCCTATGGAGCTAATTGATGCTAAAATTTTCTCTTGTGAACCCTCTCCTAGAGCAACTACACATATAACCGAACTTATGCCTATAATAATACCAAGCATAGTTAAAAGTGATCTAAGCTTATGAGATAAGATACTACTAACTGACATCTTAAAACTCTCAGCTAAAGAGCTTCTAAAGCTTGAAAAACCACTTTTTTTATCTCTTATACTCTCTTTTAGATCATAAATTTTACTATCTTTTAGCTCATCTTTTATGATATATCCATCTTTTAACTCTATCGTGCGATTTGCGTAACTAGCAACTTTAGCATCATGAGTTACAAGTATGATAGTGTGTCCTAAAGAGTGAAGTTTAGTAAGAATATCCATAACCATAATTCCACTTTTAGAGTCAAGTGCACCAGTTGGCTCATCGGCTAAAATGATCTCGCCTCCATTCATAAGTGCTCTTGCGATACTTACACGTTGCTGTTGACCTCCACTTAACTGGTTTGGACGATTTTTAACCTTATCACTAAGTTCTAAATTTTCTAAAAGCTCCTTGGCTCTGGATTCGCGTTTATCTCTTTGAACTCCTGCATAAACAGAAGGAAGAGATACATTTTCAAGAGCGTTTAATATAGAGATAAGATTATATCTTTGAAAAACAAATCCAAATTTTTCACGTCTAAGTCCTGCAAGCTCATCACTATCAAATTTACTAACATCTTTACCATTTATTAGATACTTACCACTACTTAGCGTATCAAGGCATCCTATGATGTTCATAAGTGTGGATTTACCAGAGCCACTTTGACCAACAATGGCGACAAACTCGCCTTTTTTTATCTCTAAATTTATATCTTTTAGAACGTGAATTTTAGTTTCACCTAAAGAAAAACTCTTGTTTATACTCTCAAGTTTTATCAAATCACATCCTCATTCCAGGCATTCTGATATTTTGATTTTGTTTGACTATGCCTGAAGAATCATTCATTATAACATCATCATTTGGCTCAAGTCCACTTAAAATCTCTTGATAAAACCCATCACTTATACCAAGTGTAACTGTTTTTTTAGTTGATTTTCCATTTTTTAAAACATTTACAAAATTTATATTATCTTCTTTTTTTATAGCACTTTTTGGGATATATATAGTATCTTTGCTCTCTTGGATAATTATCTCATTTTCTGTTGTCATACCTATCCTTAAAAAACCATCTGTATTATCAACTAAAATTTTAGCATAATAATAAACTGCTGAATCTGATGTCGAACTAGTGCTATTTTTTGTTAAAGAACCATCGCTTAATGTCGTCATAGCTGGGTCAATTTTATCAATTCTTCCTTCCATAACTAAATTTGAATCAGCAAGAATTGTATATCTAACCTTCATCTGCTCTTTTATGCGTGGCAAATCTCCTTCAGCTATCTCCATATTTATCTCTAGTTTTGAAAGATCAGCTATTTGAACGATAAGAGGGGTAGTTTGGTTAGCATTTACAGTTTGACCCTCTTTAACTATCGTTGAAACTATAATTCCATCAAGTGGAGAGATTATTTCGGTATAGCCTAAATTTGTCATTGCTGTATCTAAATCTATCTGATTTTGGCGAATTTGAGCTTCTATCTGAGCAACTTCAGCTACTTTAAGAGCGGCTTGATTTTGAGCATCTTCAAAAGCTTCTCTTGAGGTTGCCCTCTCTTTATAGAGTTTTTGCTCCCTGTTAAATTTAGTAACTGCTATCTCTGCGGCGATCTTTGTGGCGTTTAAATCCGCCATATAAATTTCATGCTGTGCTTTTGTCTTTTCTATCTCATTTTTTTGTTTAACTGAATCAATCTGAGCTATTAAATCACCTTTTTTAACCTTATCTCCAACTTCAACATAAAGCTTTTTAATCTGTCCACCTACTTGCGCTCCCACATCGACAAGATCGCGAGCTGAAATTTCACCTGTTGCTATAACTGAGTTTGTAAGCGTTCCAGTAAGTGGTTTTGCAGTCAAATACTTAACGCTAGTATCTTCTTTTATAAATTTAAAATATATAAAAGTAACAACAATAAGCAAAAGTACTATAAAAATAAGTAATTTTATAATTTTTTTCATACATTCTCCAAAGTATTTTCATTATAATAGGCAAAAAATATAAATTAAATGTGAAGTTGGAAGTAATTTATATCGAAAAAGAAAAATTACTGTATTTTATATCTAAATTTACTAAAGATGCGTATGCCTAAACCCACTTACTCCATCATGTTTATGAGAATAACGCACATAAGCATGTCCATCTATAAATTTTATATCTACCTCTACATCATAAAGTTTACTTAAAATTTCACAACTTGGCTTTTTTGCACTCTGTATACCTAACAACTTAGTATCTTTTAACATTATAAGTTCATCTGCAAAGTGAATAGCATGACTTAAATCATGCAAAACTATCAAAACCATTCTATTTTTACTCTCACCTTTTATAAACTCTAGCATCTCATGCTGATTTTTTGGATCTAAGTGAGATATCGGCTCATCAAGAAGTAGAATTTTTGGATCTTGAAGCAAAGATGCTGCTATCATAACTTTTTGTCTTTGTCCGCCACTAAGCTTATCTAATCTCTCATTTTTCAGTTCATTGAGTGAAAATTTATCCATAGTGCTTGTTATAAATTTTTTATCAATATCCCCAAGCTTACTACCACAAAAAACTCTTCTTCCCATAGACAGTGCTTGATAAACATTTAGCTTTGGAACTAAATCAAACTGAGCCATATATGATATAAATTTTGCTTTTTCTATATTGCTTTTAGTGCTTAATCTCTCTTCGTTAAAGTAAATTTCACCACTGTAATTTTTGTTAAAATTTATAAATGCTTTTAAAAAAGTACTTTTACCAGCTCCATTTGCTCCTATTAAAGCGTATAAACCACTCCCTTTTAAAGTAAAATTTATATCATCAAAGATAGTTTTTTTATCAAATTTAGCACTTAAATTTCTAATTTCCAACTTCACTTAACGCCCTTTACTAGTAAAAACAAAACTATTGGCGCACCGATAAGTGAGGTTATAATGCCAACAGGAATACTAACAGGAGCCAAAACCACACTAGAAACAATATCTGAAGATAGAAGAAGAGTTGAGCCAAAAAGCATAGAGATAGGCATAATTATAAAACTATCATGCCTTTTAGTTATAAACCTAACAAGATGCGGTGCTATAAGCCCTACAAAGCCAATTATCCCAAAAAATGAGACAACCAAACACGATGATAATGTGGCTAAAAAAAGCATACAAAACCTAAAACGTCCTACATTTAATCCCCTGCTTTTAGCACTCTCATCACCAAAAGATAGAGCATCAAATTTCCAATGACTTATCCATGGAATAAAAAGCATCACTAAAGCAAAAACCCCAAGAATAAATGCATTTTTAAAAGTCGCTCTACCTAAATCACCAAAAGTCCAAAACAGTATAGCTGCTGCATCTGTATCATTAGCAAAAAACTGTATTAGCATCGTAAGTGAACTAAAAAGTGCCCCAAAAGCAATACCTGCAAGCACTAAGGAGAGTGAGCTAAGGTTTGATCTACTTGCAAGAAGTAGTATCATACCCATGCAAACCATACTTGAAAGAAGCGCACATCCTGTAACACTTAAATTTGTTTGAGAAATTTCAAGCACACCTATGGCAAAAGCTGCTCCAAAAGCAGCTGATTGAGAGACTCCAAGAGTAAAAGGCGATGCAAGAGGATTTTTCATAAGAAGTTGCATTATCGCACCACTTATAGCAAGTAAAGATCCACTAAATATAGCTCCTAAAACTCTTGGCAATCTTAAATTTATAATGATTTTAGACTCAAATGAATCACTAAAAATATGTTTTAAACTAGAAAAATTTACCCCTTCACTCCCTGCACTTAAGCCCAAAGCTATAAGTCCAATAAGTAAAATTGACGTAAATAGTATCAGTTTTTTCACTAAAACTCACCTAAAAAAGCTCTTTTTATCTGCACTCGTTTACTATCTAAATCAATATCTTGACCAAGAGCATAGGCAATTTCATAAGCTATGATATATAAATTTTCAACATTTGTTGAGTAAAAATTATATATAGAAGTAGTCCAAATTTCACTATTTTTAACCGCATTTACATAGCTAAAAAGCTCATTTTTACTTGCTATTTCGCTATCAACTTTTTCTCTGTTAGACTCATCGATAAATATAACATCAGGATTTGCTCTTAAAATACTCTCTTCTGAAGCAAATATCTGATTTAGACCATCTTTGGAAGTGATCGCGTTTTCTAATCCAAGCATTAACAAAGGTGGAAAATAGGCTTCCGTACTTACTAGTCCTCTTGAGCCTTTAAAATTTAACCCACCTATATATACTTTTTTGTCATCAAGTTTTAAAGTAGATAGTTTCTCTTCTTGGCTTGCCATAAAAGTTAAAAGCTCATCACCTCTATCTTTTACTTCCGCTATATCAGCTACTTTTTCAATAGCCTCTTTAACACTTCTAAGCTTATCTTCTCTGCCATCATACTCTTTATCATACGATATAACAAACACAGGCACACCTACTTTTGACTCCAAAAGCTCAACTTGAGATAAATCCAATCTTGAGGCAATGATAAGGTCAGGATTGCACTTAATCACAGCTTCAAAATTTGGTAATTTACCAGGACCTCCCTCACCTATAATTGGAAGAGTGTTTTGTAAATTTAACGCTTTTACTTTTTCCGAGTAAGGTACATTGTTAGGTGTATTCTTTTCTCTAATTTCTATCCCAACAACTCTATTTTCTAGATCTAAATACATAGCTATCCTAAGAGATCCTGAACCTATAAAAAGTAGTCTTTCATAACTCTTATCTTCAAATTCTCTACCGAGCATATCAGTTTTAACCCCAATAGGATGAGCGTATAAAACACCTATAAATAGCGTAAAAAATAGTCCAAATTTAACTAACGAGCGCATACAACAACTCCTTGTTTTACATATGTTTTATCAACTAAAGTATTTAATTTACCTAGCTTTTCTTTTAAAGCTATTAAATCTGGCTCTATACCTCTCATCTTTAGATGCCAAGCTTGATCTTTAACCAAATCATCTAAATTCTCATACTCTTTTATCCAGACATTGTCAAAAATTTTGCTTGTGAAATTTATGCTGTTTTCTTTAAATGCCTTTATGCAGTTAAAATAAGAATTTGGAACTTTATAAGTAGCTCCATGCAAATCAAACGAAATTTTTAAAATTTCACTATCTCTTTGACCTGCCCAACCTAAAAAAATAAAAGCCTCCTTAGCTTGATTATATGCTTTTAGTATATTTTCTT
>JAAYFN010000095.1 GCA_012728225.1 Campylobacter sp. | reverse complement strand
CTCTTTTTCTTGCTAAAATAATCACTTCTCCAAGGAGCACAAAGATACTCTAATTTATCTACTTTATCCCTCACTATCTACTCCTTACCAAATTTAAGTTTTCTAACTCCTAAAGTTACATCATCTTGACGCATTAAACTCTCACCAACCAAAAAAGCATCAACACCTAATTTAGATAGCTCTATTACTTGCTCATGCGTATAAATTCCACTCTCAGCAACTATAATCTTCCCACTTGGAAGTAGTGGTATAAGCTTTTGGCTTAGGTCCATGTGCATCTCAAAGTTATTTAAATCACGATGATTTATGCCTATTATATCGGCTCCTGCATATATAGCTTTTTTAACATCATCTTTATCATGAGTTTCAAAAAGCGCTTCCATGCCTAGTTTTCTTGCAAATTCCAAAAGCTCTTTTAACCGTTTTTTATCAAGTACTTTTGCTATAAGAAGTATAAAGTCTGCCCCATAAACTGCAGCTTCTAATACCTGATACTCGTCAACAATAAAATCTTTACAAAGTATAGGGCTTTGGGTATAGCGACGTATCAGTGATATATACTCTATATCTCCTTTAAAAAAATGCGGTTCACATAAAACAGAAAATGCATCTGCACCACCCTTTTCATACTCCACAGCTATATCTACAGGATCAAAATCCTCTCTTATAACGCCTCTACTTGGGCTTGCCTTTTTAACTTCAGCTATAATACGATAAGGATTTGCAGACGTGCTTTTTAAGGCTGATTTTACCTCTCTAGGAGCAAAAGGATTAGCAGCTAAACTTCGTCCTAAGACGTCCTCTGGTAACTTCTTTTTACGTTTTTCTAAATCCTGTCTTGTCCTAACTAAAATATCATCAAGTATCATCTACTTTCCTTCAAACATCTATCTATCTCTTGAAGGTGAAATTTACCCTCATCGCTATCCCAGTAGTTTTCTACATCCAAACCTATCTTATCTAAAACATCTTTAGCTTTTCTACACTGTCCTAACTTAAAATATCCCCAAGCTAAAGAGTCAAGATAATAAAATGAATCAGGCTCACTTTTAAGAGCTTTTTGTACTAAATTTATACCTTTTTGAGGATCTATATCGTGATCTATAAGCAAATATCCATAATAGTTTTGATATATCGCCTTATCAAGATAAGCAATAGATATCTCAAATTTTAAAGTCACCTCATCCATCACATCATTACTTGGACTTGGCTGATACTTTTCATAAGTTGCTATAGCCTCTAAAGCTAAAAATTCATAATCATCACTACTCTTAAAGCCCTCTTTAGCTAAATTTATAGCCTTATCATAATCTTTTTTAAAAGTATAAATTTCAACTAAAAATTTATCATTATGCCTATACTTTTCTAAAAAAGTTGTAACGCTATCATAATCATTTGAAAGCAAGTAGAAACTAAGTATGAGATCAAGATAGTTATCATCATCTGTTAACTTAAAAAGATCTTCGTAAACCTCTACTAGCTTAGGTAAATTTTTGCTATCTCTATATATATCAGCTAAAATTGAACAGATCATTACACTGCACCCTTGAAGCTGTCTATATGTTTCAAGCTCTTTTACAGCGGTTGTAATATCATTAAATTTAACAATAAGTGTATTTACTACCCTCAGCAAATTTTCATCACTTAAGTCAAGTCTAAAAGCCTCTCTAAAATGCTCCAAAGCGTCATCATTTAAATTCAGGTCATACTCAATCATTCCAAGAACTGCATAGTTGTTAGCAACTTTATCTAGTCTAACTAACTCTCTTGCAGCAGTTAACGCATCAACGTTTTTTCCAGTTTCTAAAAGATAAGCCACTTTTATCTTTATGTATTCGCTATCTTCATCAAACACGCTGTCTGCTTTTTCGATTAAACTACCAATGTTGGAATTTTTATAGATATATGATATCTTTATCGCCTCTTTTAGGTATTCAGGCTTGTTGGTAGTGTTGTATAAAACATCAAAGTTATAAATTGCTTGAGCTGGATTTTTGCTTTCAAAAATAAGAGTTCTAAGTACAATAAAAGTTTCATTATGTTTTTTTGTTATATTATCATTAGCATTTAGGCTAAACACTAACAAAAAGATCAAAACAAGGGCTTTACACCTATACATTCTTTCTCCAATTGACTATAATTTTCTTTAAAGTACTCCCAAAAAGGAAATGTTCTACACTGAGTTGGGCGGTGATGATATATAGAGCAGTTAAATTTATCTTGATCAAAAAATACACACGCATATCCACCATTAAAATCTCGCTCTTTAATACTATACCTAGTACCAAATTTATCTAAATATCTATCTATAAACTCATCTGTTTTTAAATTTAGAAACTTAGATAAACTTTCTATTTCGCTTTTACTTATCCATATATAACCACTCTCACCTATACAGCATTTACCTTTGCAAACCGAACATTTACTGGGATCAAAGCTATATCCAAAACCACTTTTTATCTTAATCTCATCAGACATCTATACTCTTTAAATTTGCTTTTTTAAAAATTTCTCTTACCTCTGTACTATATCCATCACCTTGACTTAAATAAAGACTCTCTCCCACATCGCAAAGGGACTTTGAGTTTTTCTTAGCCTCGATAAGAACTATCTTTGCGCTTTTGCCTATCTTAGTATGGATAAACCTTATCTTTGTCATACGAAATTTACTCTTTTCTAAAAGAGCAGCTATGTCCATTAACTGCTTAGCATCATAACAAAACACAAGACTACCACATGGCTTAAGATGAGAGCTAGAATTTGATATCAAATCTCTTAAATTTAAATACTTCGAATATCTACTAATACTTAGATGTAAATTTTCACTTTTAATCACTCCATCATGATAAAAAGGTGGATTTGATATGATAGTATTATAGCGTTTCTCACTCTTAAAATTTCCAAAATCAGCGTGTATTATATCACAAGGAAGCGAATTTTTCACGCTATTTTTTCTACAAAGAGTGATATTTTCCTCTTGTATATCCATCAAAGTTAAATTTAAATGCGAAAAATCTCTTTTTAGCAACAAGCCTAAAACTCCACAACCTGCACCAACTTCTAAAATTTCACCTCTTAAATTTAACTCCAATGCAAATTTATACAGCATTATAGTATCACTATTGTAGCGATAACCATCCTTAAGCTGGTAAAGAGTCATTTATATGCTTAATAATCAAACTTGCGTGGTTGAGTGCAAAAACTATTGATGCTCCACTTTTAGTTGCTAAATCCCCACCTATATAAAGCCCTTCTACGTTTGATTGACAATAATCATCAACTGTAGGCACTCCTCTTTCATCCATCTCTATACCTGAGCTTCTTAAAAACTCAACAGGTGTTGTACCACCAATCGCATATATAATCCTATCATAGACAAATTCTTTACCATCTGTAAATTTAACTACGACTTTTCCCTCTTCATTTTCTATACTTCGTATATCTGTATCTAACCTTAAAATCATCTCACCATATCTCTCAGCATGTTTGATATCTCTAAGATTTATATCATTAAGTCTTGTAAACTCTGGCTTTCTATAAGATAGCGTTACAAAGTTATTTCTTGAAAGAGTTAGAGCATACTCAACAGCTGAGTTTCCACCACCTACAACTAAAATTCTCTCACCATTTCCACACTTATCAAGATTAAAATTTACAACTGGAATTAGCGAGCGAGGTATCTGGTAGTCAGGTTTGTTTGGTTTGCCCATTCTTCCGATAGCAACAACAACTTTTTTAGCTCTGTAAATTCCTCTTCCTGTATGAATACTAAAATTTCCATCGCTCTCTTTTGTAACTTTTTCAACTTCTATGTTAAAAGTAGCATCAATTCCATCACTATCAAGCAAAGTATCAAAGTAATTTAAAACGTCCTCTTTAGAAGCTGTTTCAAATTTTACCGAGCCTTTTGTCTCACTATCTAGACCCTTATATACCTTATCAACGCGTTTATTCTCTTTATAGAAGGTTCTTATAGTCTGAGAGTGGTTTGAGCCTTTTTCTAAAAGCAAGATGTTTTCTAAACCACTTATCTTTGCCTCAACAACGCTTGCTAAACCACAAGGCCCACCACCTATCACAGCCACATTATATAAAATCTCCATTTTCAACACCTTTATAAAATATTTCTTTTATTATATTATAATATCCCTAATGATAAACAAAAATAAAAAACAAGGTTTAAACATGAAAAATTTAGTTAAAAAAGCCAAAATAGCTCAAAAAGAGCTTATAAATTTAACCCCTATAATTAAAGAAAATTTAATTTTAGAAATAGCTAAAGAAATTAATCTAGCAAAAGATGAAATTTTAAAAGCAAATGAAAAAGATCTTGAATTTGCCAAAGAGAAAAACTTAAGTTCAGCCATGTTTGAACGTCTAAAACTTGATGAAAAAAAGCTTAACACCATTAGTGCTTCACTCAAAGATACTGCCAAATTAAAAGATCCCATAGGCAAAGTACTAGATGGTTGGGTAAACTATGCTGGACTTAAGTTTAACAAGGTTTCTATCCCAATAGGGGTAGTTTGCATAATATACGAATCAAGACCAAACGTAACTACTGAAGTTGCAAGCTTGTGTTTAAAAAGCTCAAATTCTTGTGTTTTAAAAGGTGGAAGCGAGAGTAAAAACTCAAATTTAGCTCTTGTTAAGTGCATTCATAAAGCTTTGGATAAATTTAATATAGATAGAAGTGTAGTCACGTATTTAAGTGATTTTACCCATGAAGATACGGCAAAACTTATAAAACTTGATAAATTTATAGATGTTATCGTGCCACGTGGAAGCTCAAATTTAGTTAAATTTATAAGCGAAAATTCCACTATACCAGTTATAAAACATGATAAAGGAATGTGTCATATATTTGTTGATAAAAGCACAAAGTTAGATATGGCACTAAAAATTTGTGAAAATGCTAAATTTAACAACCCAAGTGCATGCAACGCTGTTGAGACGATTTTGGTTCATGAAGATATTGCTAGCGAATTTATACCTGCTTTAGGTATTAAATTTACAGCTCTTGGGGCTAAAATTTATAGCTGTAAAAAGAGTGCTAAATTTTTAAACTCAAATTTTGAACTTGCTAATAAAGAGAGTTATGATACCGAATATTTAGGACTAGCTCTAAATTTAAAAATAGTTAAAGACGTAAATGAAGCAGTTGAACATATCAAAGAATTTGGTTCAGATCACAGCGAAGCAATACTTAGTCAAAACAGCATAAATATAGAAATTTTTATGAATGAACTTGACTCAGCTTGCTTATATGTAAATGCTTCAACTAGATTTAGTGATGGTTATGAGTTTGGCTTTGGTGCTGAGGTTGGAATAAGTACAAATAAACTTCATGTACGTGGCCCTATGGGGCTTGAAGGACTTACTACTTATAAATATAAGATAGTTGGAAATGGGCAAATAAGAGAGTAAATTTAGATAATACATAAAATTTTATGTATTATCTTATGTATTTATCTCTTTATATAGATAAGTATGGCTATAAGCCGAGTTCTGTTTAGGTGACTATTTATCTAGACCAAATTTCACAAATTGGTTCAAGCGAAGGGTTTTTATCTAAGACTAAACCATCCCTTCTTGCTGCAGGTTGGGTTTGCAAGCCACTTATGTTGCCATAAATGCTGGTGGTCTCTTACACCGCCTTTTCACCTTTTCTGCTCTTTGTGAGCAGTAGTCTGTTTTCTGTTGCACTTTCCCTTAGGTCGCCCTAGTCATCTGTTAGATGAAACCATGTCTTAGAGCAGCTCGGACTTTCCTCGAAACACTTTTATGCCTCGCAGTCACTCGCCATACTTAAGCTGTGATTGTAGCAAAATTTTATATTTTAAACAATAGGCATTAATTCCCAATAAACTGCCCTACTCAGCTCCAAGTCCTAAAACATCTCTAGCTGTTAGGCGTGAATTTTTGATACACTCATTCATAGCCACACCCTTATAAGCATTTGAATTAAGATATAAGCCATCAACACGTCTTATCTCTTTAAAAATTTCATTAACATTTGCCATGTGTCCTAGTCCGTAGTTTGGGATACCTTTTTCATGGCGCTTAACGTAAGTTTTAGAGACTTTATCATTTACGCCCATTGTATTTCTAACGCTAAGCTTTGCAAGTTCAACAAGTGTTTTATCATCTTTAAGACCCAAATCTTTGTCTCTTTGTCCACCTATCATAACTCTAAGTAACGCACCACCTTCAGGAGCTCTATCATAAAACATAGAACTATCCCATACAACGCCTAAAGCTGGTTGTTTAGATGAGCTTGTAGTAAGCAGACCAAATCCTCTTAAATCATGATCTATTTTTTCATATCCAAGACCTACAACTGATATCGGCGTGTACTCGATAGCATTTAACCTTCTAAATGTATCTGGTGCAAGCTCTTTTACCAAATCAGCCGTCACATAAGCTGGCAATGAAACAATAACTTTATCAAATTTAAGCTCATCATTGATGATAAATTTATCATCTTTTTTGCTTAATGTTTTAACCTCATAACCACACTTTATATCAGCTTCTGCTTTACTTGCGATACCCTTGATAAGCTCTTGGCATCCACCTTTAAAGCTCATAAGCACGCCCGCAGGAGCTGCACTTTTGCTTTTCATAGCAAGCATAGCTTTAATAAGTCCACCATATTTATCCTCCATAGCAACGATCTTTTCAAAAGATGCTTTTACAGATATATCATCAGGAGTTGAGGCAAAAACTCCTGCAACCATCGGATCAAGGAAAGTTTCTGTTAGCTCTTTGCCCACACGGCGATAACCAAATTCTTTTAACGTCTCCTCTTTGTCGTCCTTTTTTTGAGGAATAAGATACTCACATGCTACGCGAAGTTTGCCAAGTGGACTCATAATACCACTTAATAAAAAATCTTTTGGAGTTTCAGGCATCTTATACAACTTATCTTTATAAATAAATCTAACTCTTGCATTGTCATTGCTTTTAAGAAGGATATTCTCAAGCCCAGCAAGTCTTATAAGTTCGATTGTATCAGGGCGATTTGATAAAAAGCCATTACTTCCCTCTTCAACCAGATATCCACCAATATCGTGAGTTTGCATCTTACCACCAATAACGTTATCTTTTTCTAGCACTGTAACATTATGTTTACCTTCTCCAAAAAAGTTTATATAAAATGCAGTAGCAAGCCCACTTATGCCGCCACCTATAATAGCTATATCCATAAATTTCCCCTTATTGCAAATGATTAATTATACCAAATTTAACTAAATTTAACCCTAACATGTAAAATTTCCTCAAGAAAAGTAGTCGCATAAACACCCTTATCAAGCTCAAAACTAAGTGTAAAGTGAGCATTTTCTTCATCATATTTAAAGTTTAAATTTTTTGGATACTCCCACGCAAAACGGTGTGTTCCGTCTGTTTGATCTTCAAATTTAGCACATTTAGAGTAAATTTCAGATCCAAACTGACTTGCTAAACTAACTGGCTGAAGTGCTCTTTTACCAAACAAAAGACCTGCCACAGTAATGTCACGTTTAATAAATCTATCAACTTCACTATCTAAATTTTCGCATAAAAAAATTTTACCAAAAGGATAATGACTAAGCAGATCACCTGGCAAAATTTTAAATAAATTTGACTGAATTTTTATAGCTTTTGTAGTTTCTAAATCAAATCCATAAATTTTTGAAATTTCATCCACATTTAAATCTCTAAAAACTTTACTTAACTCAACCCGCTTGCTTAGCCAAATATTAAAAATTTCACTTTGATACGCTGAGATTAAAAAATTTCTAATTTTTGGGTTTTTTGTCCTATTAAAACCCTCTAAAATTTCCCTTCCTTGTTCTGCGTTATCACCAAATTTACCAAACCTTTGATAGCCAAAATAGTTAGGAAAGCCTGTTTTATCTATCTTTTTACAAATTTCTATAAGCTTTAAGGCATCTACATTATTTACTTTTTTAAGTCTGATAAAAAAGCTATTTCCTTTAAGATGTCCGATGCGAAGTTTATTATCATGATAAGTTTTATCAAGAATCTTTATATTTTCATGGTTAAAATCCCTAAAACTATCTTCAAACTTACGTAAAATAGTTACATATTGAGTTGTCATCCCGCTTTTATCTTTTAATCCAGCATAACCAAAATCCCTGACTTTTGCCCCAGATATCGCACTAAAAACCTTAAGCATCTCAGCAGTTGTAAATCCCTTTTTTTGGATATGAAGCACTAAATGCTCGCCCTTGCCACTAAATTCATAAAGTGGAATTTCACGTACAACAAAATCATCGCTATTTTTGCTAAAATAAGCCTTAATAGGCGAATGGTCAAACGCAAAAAGTGGCTTAAAAATGTTCAAATTTTCCATGTCTTTTATATCTTCCTTTTATAACTTCACCAAATATAGTCAAACTAATCCTGCTTTTTTTTGCCTCATTTAAGAGACGCTTTTTATTTTTTTTATCAAAACTTATAAGCAACTCATACTCTTCGCCACTGTTAAACTCAAATATCTTAAATTTACGACTAAATTTAACAGAGTTTTTACCGATAAATTTTGGTATATCACTCTTTAAACTATCACTTATATCCATAGCAGAGTTTATAAATTTAGCATTTTTATAGAAAAATTTATCTCTTAACTGAACATCTCTAAAACGAGAATTTCGCCCCACCTTAGCGCCTCTTTGCAGAGCTTTAAGTGACTTTAAGCTCCCGCCAAGACTACCACTATATGCAAGTAACTCTCCACACTTTACATCTCTATATATGGGCTTTTTAGCATAAGATATCACACTTACACTTACACCTAAAAGATCCGAACTTATCGTATCGCCACCTATAACTTTAATGTGATATTTTTCACAAGCATCTTTAATACCACTTGTTAACTCTTTTAGTGACGAGTGACTCATATTTCGCGGTATCATCAATCCTAAAAGGATAAATTTAGGCTCTGCATTCATCACTATAGCATCACTTATATTTATCATAACTGCCTTGCGACCGATCTCATAAGAACTTAACCAATGCTTTTTAAAATGTGTATTTTCTATGAAAATATCTTTACTATAAACCCACTCATTTATAACAGCACCATCATCACCGATAAATTTATTGTTAAAATTTGATATTATAAAACTCTCTTTATCCATTTTGTTATTTTATACTAAATTTTGTTAAAATCTCTTTATAAGCTAAAATTTGATATAATCTGAGATTTTATTATAAGGATAAACTATGTTAGAAGTTGAACTTTTTAGATTTGAAGTGGGTCTTGATTATGCAAGCTATTACAAACCTTACTACTTTAAAAATTATAACTTTGAAAGCTTAAGGGAACTTTTAGGTGATATCCAAAAAAGTGATCCTTACTTTAAATTTGAAGGCGTAGAATGGGTTAAAATAGATGACTATTTAGTAAATCTAGATGCAAATTTAAAAGATGTAATAAATTTTGCTGGAAAACATCTATTTATATCTCCACTTTATCAAAAACGTTCCTTAAAAGACTTAATAATCGATGAGAATGATTTTCTAAATACTTTTGAAAAATTTAGTGAATTTAAAGAGGAAAAAGAATTTTATCAAAGCTTAAAACCACTTTTTTACTCAAATATTACTCTTGCTTTTAAAGATGATTTTATAGGAAACTCGGCCTTTGTTTTTGCCGTGCATCTTCTTAATAAATTCCCTTCTAAAAAGGATAAAATCTTAAATATTATAGAAAATGATATCAATTACTATATCTCACCTAGATTTATGTTTGAAGATCCTTTTAACACTAATGAATGTGTTGAAAAACTACGTAAAGAGTTAGGTTTAGAACCTATGAAAAAAAGTATTAAATTTATAGAAAACTTTAATGATATTAACAGCAATGTTAGTTTTGACGGTTTTAAAATAGCTGTTTATAACGACAAGAATTTAGAAAATTTCGTAAAAAGTTTAGGTGCAAAAGTTGTAAAATTTGAATTTAGCGATAGATGTAGTGGTGCTGAAATTTATAAACATGATAACAAAATAGCCACAGCTATTGCTAGTAAAATAGTTTTTAGTGCCGTTGATGCTGGGAGTGACTTTTTAGTGGTAAATGATAAAAGTGCTTTTGAGATGTTTGAAGGCAGAGCTAAAGAGATAGAAAAATATGCAAACCGAAATTTAATCAGCTATTATATACTAAATGCAGATGAGTTAGTAAGTCTTGCAGAAGGCAAAAATGTTAACTTTACAAATCATAAACTTGTTGTAGAGATAAAGTAAGACTAAAACCTAAAGAGAAGTTAAATTTAACTTCTCTTTATAAACCTAAATAATCTCAAAATATTTTAAAAACTCATCACTTTGAGTTATAAGCCCTCGTTGCTGCAAGCCCTCTATAACGTTTTTAGAACAATCAACCTCATCAGGCCAACCTCTCATATACCCTTCACTCTCATTTTTTGACGTTGCATCTATACAAATTTGATCTTTATCTATAAACAAATCGCGCAATGCATCAGTGTTATTTGTAAGTCTCCAAATACTCATATAAGCATTTGTTGGATCATTTCTAACATCAAAAAAACATAAAATTTTAAAATGAGCTCTTAGCTCTAAAAGTTTAAAAAAGCTATCTTTGACTAAAGATTTTTTATCATAAGCTATAAAAATTACTGGATTTTTAGTGTCGGTATAGTACTGTTTTAAAGATATGATATCTTCATCAAGGTTTTTAAATTTAACCAATAACTCCTCATCGCTTAAAATTTCAGGAGATTTAGGCTCTAAATTTACAGTAGCATCAACCGCAAGCTTGCCACCAAAACAAGAATTTGGCGATGCGTGATCGAGTTGATCACAAGCACCTTCGCTTACTATTAAACTTTGTGTAGTTATTTTATTTAAAACATATCTAATTATAGCGTCATAATTATCAAGTTTATCAGCGTCTTTATCCACAAAAATAGCGTGCTTTACAAAACTCATCTGTCCTACACCCCAAAATGTATGCATCATCTGACGTGCATGAGCAAAATAGCGACAATTAAGTTTGGCAAGTATAAGATTATGGAAAACTCCATTTTCAGGCATTCTATAATCTATCAAATCAGGCGCAGTAGCTTTAAAAAGTGGTAAAAATATCTTCTCAGTAGCATATCCCATATACTTATCTTCAAGTGGCGGTTTACCAACTACAGTCGCATGATAGATAGGATCATCTTTATGAGTTATCGCTGTAACTTTCATAAGTGGAAACGGTAAAATAGGCGTATAAAAACCTGTATGATCGCCAAATGGTCCTTCATTGCGAAATTCCAATGGATCAACATAACCTTCTATAACATAGTCTGCATCATAAGGTATATAAATATCATTTGTAAGGCTTTTGACAAGTTTTGCAGGAGTTTTACGTATAAATCCGTACAACAAAAGTTCAAAAATACCGTGTGGCAACGGTGCTTGTCCACACCAAATATAAAGTGGATCTCCACCTATTGCTACTGAAATAGGCATTTTAACACCCGCTTTTGCATAATCACTAAAATAATTCGCGCCATCTTTATGTATCTGCCAATGCATGCCAAGCTCATTTTTAGAGTAAACTTGTAAACGATACATTCCTAAATTTTGAGTTTTACCATTTAAGTCTTTAGTATAAACCTGTCCCATAGTGATAAATGGTCCACCATCTTTCTCCCAAGTTGTAAGGTGTGGCATGCTATAAAGATCAACTTTATCATCTATAAATTTATGAGTTTGACACACTCCTTGACCATTTATCTTTTTTGTAAAAACTTTGCGAAGAGTAAAAAGATATTGTAAAAAGTTAAATTTTTGACTAAAACTATCTGGCTTTTTTGGCTTAAGCAAATTTGCTATCTCATCAGCCACACTTTCTAAACTCCTGCCAAAAACAAGCTCTAAAGCATCAAAACTTCCAAAAGTGTTAGTTAAAATGGGTGGGTATTTCTTACCGTTTTTATCAACTGGATTTGTAAAAAACAAAGCTTTTGAATCTTCTTTTTTAACCTCTACATAGCTTAAATGTCCTATCTCTAAATCAATATCAACAGGTTCATCGATCTGCTTTAAAAGCCCAGCTTGTCTAAATTTTTCTATCCATTCACGCATTTTTTACCTCTATTTTACTGCTGTTTATTTGCCATTTTTTCAGCTCTAACTAAAAGCTCTTTGGCTCCTTTTGCAATAAACTCATTAGCTAAATCAATACCGGCCGTTTTATAGCTATCTTTACTTACAACAATACTTTTTTTGATAATTTCACTTGAATCAGTAAGTCCTAAAACTGCATTTATCATAACTTTACTGTCGTTTAACTCAGCATTTATACCGATTGGAACTTGACAACCGCCCTCCAAAATTCGCACAAAATCACGCTCTATCGTACTTTCAACTAAAGCTTTTTCATCGACTAAAAATTCTAAAAATTCTAAAATTTGAGTATTTTCAACCGCTTCTATACCAAGTATCCCTTGTCCCATAGCAGGTATCATCTGCTCTTTAGAAAAAGGAGTTACATACCTAGCACTAAGACCTAATCTTTTAAGCCCTGCATTTGCTAAAATAATAGCATCAAATTCATTATCTTCTAGTTTTTTAAGGCGAGTGTTAACATTTCCTCTAAGGGATTTTATTTTTAAATCTGGACGAAGTATTAAAAGTTGCATTTGACGTCTAAGAGAAGTTGTACCAACTACTGCACCTTTAGGAAGATCTTCAAAAGAGGCAAAATTTTGGCTAACAAAAGCATCTCTTTCATCTTCTCTTTTAGTTACAGCTGCCAAAACAAGTCCTTCTGGAAAAAACATAGGAACGTCTTTTAAACTATGAACAGCGATGTGGCTTTCGCCATTTAACATACTAACTTCAAGCTCTTTAGTAAAAAGCCCTTTACCGCCTATCTTAGCTAAAGGAGTATCAAGAATTTTATCACCTTTTGTCTGCATTGGTTTAAGTTCAACGCTGATTTTATGCTTGTTTTCTATCTCTTTTTTTATAAACTCGCTCTGCCACATAGCTAAAGCTGAACGCCTAGTGGCTATAACTAATCTCCCCATATCAACCTTTCTAAATTTACTCTATAATTTCTACATCTATAATGTTGCTATTTTCTGATAAAGTAGATGAGTTTGTTTTATTAAATTTGCCATATTCATATATAAAACATTCGCTTTTGTCACTATTTTTAGTATTTTTATCAGCAAATTTATCAAAACAACGCATTACTAAAGAGACAACTATAAGAATTATGCCTACAATATCTGATAAAATTCCTGGCAACAAAAGTAAAAACCCACCAAATACGGTCCCAAAACTACCAAAAACGCTCTGTGGTGTTATCCGTCTAACCTCATTTGCAAAGTCTAAAATTCCAAATCTTGATATAAGCAAAGCACCTATGATAAGGCTTAGTATAGTTTCGACAAAAAAAGCAGAAAAACCATGTCGCCATATAAAAGCTAAAACAAATATAGTCTCAATAATGATATATGGAATAAATAGATTATTTATCCTAAAAGTTCTTTGATACACTCTTTTATCTCGCTTGTTTTTATCTCTTTTCGCTCTAAATTTTTTCTCTTGATAAGCTCAACTTTGCCATCTTTTAAGCCTTTGCCGATGATTAATGCACAAGGAAAACCTATGAGCTCAAACTCACTTATCTTAACACCATAACGCTCATCTCTATCATCAAGCAGAACTTTTATACCTAAATTTTGAGCATACTTATATATTTTGTTAGCAAATTCTACTTGCTCTTCATCTTTAAGACTAGAGATGATTATAACTAGTTCAAATGGAGCTAACTCTTTACTCCAAATCACTCCTTTTTCATCATGACTACTCTCTACCGCAACTGCTATAAGTCTACTTACTCCTATACCGTAACAACCCATATAAAAAGGCTTTGCTTTGCCGTTTCTATCTAAAAAATTTGCTTCCATAGGGGCTGAATATCTCTGTCCTAACTTAAAAATATGTCCAACTTCTATACCTTTAGTTCTTGTTAGTTTTCCACCACAAACCAAACATTCATCACCTTTATCAACTGCAACTAAATCAGCAAATCTCTCATCTTTAAAGCTTACAACATTAAAACCGATGATATGATAATCTTCTTCATTAGCTCCACATATCAAGTCTCTCTCACCTTTAAGCTCACTATCTATATAAAATTTTTGAGTGGCTGGCAAACCTGCAGGACCACAATATCCAGCTATTAAACCAACTTTTTTGATCTCTTCGCTACTTGCATCTTCAAGCTCTAAGGCACCACATGCATTAAGTGCTTTAACCTCTTGAAGCTCATCACAGCCTCTTATAAAAAAGAGTACAATTTCACTACTACTCTCATAAATAGCTTTTTTAATGACAGCGTTTATAGTAAAAAAACTATCAACTTTACAAAATTCTGCAACATCTTTGATAGTATTAACACCTGGAGTTTTAAATTTACCCATCATGTTAAACTCAGGTCTTTCAGCATTTGAGCTTTTTTTAGCTCTCTTAGCAGCTTCGATATTAGCAGCATACGAGCAACTATCACATACTAAAATGTCATCTTCTCCATTTTTAGCTAACACCATAAATTCTTTACTTCCACTTCCACCTATTGCGCCACTATCAGCATCCACTGCTCTAAAATTTAACCCAAGACGAGTAAAAATTCTACTGTATGTTTCATACATGTTTTCAAACTCACGCGTCAAATCAGCCTCATCTTCATGAAAACTATATCCATCTTTCATCAAAAATTCACGCCCTCTTAAAAGGCCAAATCTAGGTCTTGCTTCATCTCTAAATTTAGTATTTATATGATATAGATGCAAAGGTAGTTGTTTATAACTAGTAACACGCCCTCTTACCATCTCTACTGCACTCTCTTCGTTTGTTGGACTTAAAATAAATTCATTATTTTTTCTATCTTTAAAACGTAAAAGCTCCTTGCCATAAGCGCTATAACGTCCACTTTGTTTCCAAAATTGCGCTGGTGTGATAAAGTTAAACACGACCTCTTGTGCCCCAGCCCTATCCATCTCTTCTTTTACAACGTTTTTTATATTATCAAGTACCATTTTGCCAAGAGGAAGATAGTTATAAAGCCCGCTTCCAAGCTGTTCGATAAAACCACCTCTTATAAGATATATATGGCTAGGCAAAAGTGCATCTTTAGGTGCTTCTTTTGCTGTGGGTACGAAAATTTTACTAAATTTCACTTTTTTAATCCTTTAGAATACTTTTTAAAATCATCTGTTATATCAAATACATTCATAATCGCCTCAAGCGTGTTAGCGGTATCCTTATCACTACCGATATCTTTTAAATTTATAGTTGGAGTATGTAAAAATGCCCTAAAGACTTGATCTACAAGCCTTCTTACTTCTCCTTCATCACAGCTTTTTAGATATCCTTTTTCTAATGCTTTAGCTATCTGTTCATCAGCAATATCTTTAGCTAGTCCCCTTAAAGCTTTGATAATAGGCGTTGTAGCTAAGCTTTTAAGCCATTTATAAAAATCACTTGTATAACGTCCAACGATAGCATAAGCTTCCTGAGCTTGTTCTTCACGTAAAACTAAATTTTGTTTAACTATCTCTTGGAGATCATCCACACTAAAAAGTTTAACCTTAGAACTCTCTTTTATATCGATATCTCTAGGAACAGCTATATCAAAAAAATAACGCTCAAAGTTTACATTTTTTATCATATCATCATCAATAATAACATTAGGTGCAGCAGTCGATGTAAAAATAAGCTTATGAGAGTTTATAACCTCTTTGAGATTAGAAAATGGTTCAAACTTCACTTGGCTTGATAAATTATCCATAAGTTTAAAAGCTCTTTTTTCACTGCGGTTTACTAAAGTGATCTTAGCTCCATTTGATATCAAATGCCTACAAGCTAGTTCGCTCATATGTCCAGCACCTACTACAACTGCATCTATACTGTTTAAGTTGCCTAAAATTTCTTTAGCCTTAGTTACAGCTACACTTGATACTGAGACAGGATTTTTAGAAATTTCAGTTTTATTTCTCACTTCAGCTGCACATTTAAAAGAGTATTCAACTAAACGTTTTAAACTATCTTTGGCAAAATTCTCCTCAAGCGCAAAATTAAGCGCCTCTTTTAATTGTCCTGCTATCTGAGTTTCGCCTATAACAAGACTATCAAGCGAACTAGCAACTGAAAATATGTGGTGAACTGCTCCTGATCCATAAAAGACATCGGCTCTATATTCAAGCTCACTCAATTCAAGCCCACTTAATATAGATATCACCTTTATAATATAGTTTTTTGATAAATCTAACTCTTTTACAAGTGCTAAAATTTCAACTCTATTACACGTACTAAGAAGTAAACATTCGCTTATACTTTGGTTAGAGCATACTAGCTTAAGAAGTTCTTTTTGTTTAGGCTTATCAAAAGCCAACTTTTCTCTTACAGATATATCAGTATTTTTATGAGTGAAACTTATACTTAGATAATCCACTAAAACTCCCTATCTACCATGTTTTTCATAACATTTATAAGACCTTCATTTTCGTACTCGCCTATGGCTTTTATACCAAGGCTTGCTATCTCTTTTGCCTCTTGTAGGCTTTTTTCTATTATATTAAATTCTTTAAATTTATTCTTTATCCATGAAATTTCATCCTCATTTAGATCTTTTTTAAAGTATGATTTTAAAATTTCTTTATCGCAAGCTTCTAAATTTTCATATAAATATATATAAGGAAGTGTTGTTTTTCCATCTCTAAAATCGCTAAGAGCAGGTTTTCCAAGAGTTTGCGTATCAGATGTGATATCAAGCAAATCATCAACTATCTGAAATGCAAGTCCTAAGTTTTTACCATATTTGCCAAATTTATCTGTATCAAATTTAGCTAAAAAAGCACCACATTTAGCTGATGCTTCTATCAAAACAGCAGTTTTATTGTAAATCATCGTGATATATCTGTCTTTGTCTGTGTTAAAGTTAGCACTTAACTCAACATCCATAAGCTCACCAATGCTTAAGTACGAGACCGCTTTTGAAATTTCAGCAGCGATAAATGGGTTGAATTTCGTAAGCTCATAGTATCCTTTTGAGTAGAGAATATCACCTATCATAATGGCATTTTTCGATCCATATGTAGCGTTAAACGATGCTTTTCCGCGTCTTATATCGCTTTCATCTATCACATCATCATGAAGAAGGCTTGCTGCATGGATAAGCTCAATAACAGCGCAAAGTTTAAGGGTTTCATCATTGGCTTGTGCGATATTTAAGATAAGTTTTGAGCGAAGTTTTTTACCTGAGCTGATGCTTGCAAACATATCACTAGCTAAAGAGTAATCAAACTCACCTATCATATCAGCCATAATCTGATCTATTTTAGTTAGCATAAACTACTCATTTTTTGATAAAATATTGCCAGTAAGTTCGATATACAAGTCATCAAGTGTATCTCCACTGTAAGCAGAAGTATTTAATGTTTCACACTCTTTAAAGCCATTTTGCTCACAAAGCTCACTTATTATCGCATATCTTTTAAGCAAATTATCTATCTCCTCTTCTACTAAATTTCTATTTGCATTAAATATTATATCAAAGAATTTCTCTTTTGGAGTTCCTTCGAAAATTTCCATTTTATCAACCCTTTTTAAAATTTTTAATTATGATTATATCTAAAATTTGTTTAACTTTGATAAAAGCTATCTTTTATATGCTTAAAAAGCTCTTTTGTGCTATTAAAATTAGGAAATTTAAGAGAGTTTTTGCCAAATCCCCAAGTCACTTGTAAATAGTCGATTCCCGCATTTATCGCCGCTTTCTCATCTTTTAAACTATCCCCTACAAAATATATCAAATCTTTGCTTTTATCATAGTCTAAACCACTCATAGCTTTAAGCGTTGAAATACTTTCTAAAAGCATAGTCGGATCTGGCTTTTTAGGTATTTTATCATTTGCACCAATAACATAGTCAAAACAGTCTAAAACTCCAACTTTTGATAGTGTTTTAGTTGCATTATCCGCTGGTCCATTAGTCGCCAAACTTATATATACCCCAATATCTTTTAAATTTTTCAAAAGAGTATGAATATCTTCATAAGCTACCGCAGCTTTAGCATAATTTTCAGCAAACTCACGCTCAAATTCTTGTGCTAAATCCGGACTAATCTCAACTCCTGGATAAAACATCTCAACATAACTTACACCAGGCTTATTTATAACTTCAACTATAAAATCTGTTTGTAAATTTGGCTCTAATCCAACTTTAAAACGCATATTATTTACCGTCTTAGTTATAGCATCACCACTATCTATAAGAGTGCCATCCATATCAAATATCACTAATTTCATCTCTATCCTTTTTATAACCTTTGACACTATCAAGTGTTGTTATAACAACTGCTACCCATATAATAACAAAACTTATTATACGAATTAAATTTATAGGTTCATGATAGATAAAAATACCAAAAAATATCGTCATCGATGGTGTGATGTATTGCAAAAAACCAATAGTTGTCAGTTTAAGTTCATTTGTTGCTACACTAAAAGCAATGAGCGGTAAAAATGTAGTAAACCCAGCACCAATAAGAAAAGCACCGTTTAAATCAAATCCAAAATTTCCCACACCTTTTATCTCTATAAAAAATATATAAATCAGAAAAAAAGGTACAAGCCATAAAGTTTCTACAAAAAGCCCCTCAAGTGCTGGTGCGTGAACGCGCTTTTTGATAAGCCCATAAATCGCAAAAACAGCTGGTAAAGATATGGAGATAATAGGAAGCGAACCATATGCTACAACCTCAATAATTATGGCGATAAAAACCAAAAATATTGCAAATTTAACTGTTTGGCTTAACTTCTCTTTTAAAAATATCGCCCCTAAAAGCATAAAAAAAAGTGGGTTTATAAGTTGCCCAATACTTGCGGCTAAAATTTGTTCATGAGTAACTGCATATATAAAAATTCCCCAATTTAATGTCACAAAAAACCCGGCTAAACTAAGCCTATAAAAGGTTTGTCTATCACTTATAACTCTTTCTAAATTTTTAGTTCTCCTTGTTGCTTTAATAAAAACAAAAGAAAAAAAACTAGCAAAAACTACACGATATGCCAATACTTCAAGTGCACTTCCTGTAATTGTTTTAAAATATGGAGGGAAAAGCCCCCACATAACAAATGCTGCGATACCGCACAAAAGGGCTTTATTCACTTAAACCTCGATATCTACAACGGCTGTTTTTTTCTGCTTGATATGCTCTAACTCGCTCTCTGGTAGGTCGTTAAGATACTCTTTAGCTGAATTTTCTAATCCCGCTAAAACATCATTTAAATCAACCCCTTGATAAGTACACCCATAAAGTGCCGGTATATAACCATAAAAACCGTTTTCATCTTGCTCAATAATAGCTTTAAATTTCATAAATCATCCTTTATTTTAGCGTGATTATAGCTAAATTTATAAACTTTAAGAAGGATGGTAAAAGCAAACCAGAACCTCTTTATATCATACCCACTCTTTATGATAAGGTTTTTAATAAAAACTAATATACTTTCTAAATCTAAATTACTTTCATAAAAACATCAGTATTATAGATCTTTTTATTTTAGAATTATCATAACAAAGCAGTTTGCGACTATAATTAACTCCTAGGTACTATCTTATAGCCAGCTTTTAAAATAACTCTAGCTTTAAATCATATAAAATAGTTATATTTCCAATTAACAAAAAAATGTATAGTTTTTGTTTAAGTACTTTAAAAAATGTAAATGGCAGTCGATCTTTGTCGCCCATCAATAACTAAAACATCTGTTAGTGTTAAACTATCTATATCTCTTTTAATATAAACAAAAGTTCCCAAAAAATGTTTTTTATAATTTTAGAAGCTAGACAGATATCATCATATAACTTTTGACATTGTATAATCGTCCAATCGTAATTTCTCTAGTATAGAGGTATTTTAAATATCCTTTGAATTTTTCAATTAAGTCATTAAGTACTTTGATTTTACTTGCAAACATATAAATTCTTATATCTTTGATTGTATTTATTTTGATATAGCTTTTTTGCTATAAATTAATTTTTTAAATAATCTTTTGTACTACATACTTGCTAATAAGGTTACGTATCTAACAAAATATAAATAGATAATCGAGTAAATGGTGACCCATACGAGACTCGAACTCGTGTTGCCGGCGTGAGAGGCCAGTGTCCTAACCACTAGACGAATGGGCCATTTTAGTTTAAAAACGTGAGTATAACTGAATTTTACTTTATCAAAGCTTAAAAGATATAGTTTCAAAAGCTAAACTAAATGGTGTCCTGTGCTGGGTTCGAACCAGCGGCCCTCTGATTAAGAGTCAGATGCTCTACCAACTGAGCTAACAAGACGTCAAATTTGAAGGTTAATTCTACAACCTTGCACTTTAAAGGTAGCTTAAATTTACCAAATTTTAAAACTCACCACTAAATTTGCTCCCTTTGTGTTTATCTTTTTTATACGAATTCCTATTTTTTAGCTTATCAAGCTGATTTGCTTGTTTTATAAGTATCTCTTTATCTTCTAAATTTGCAACTGATTTTGCAAAATTTTCTAGCTCTTTAGCATATGAACTATCCAAAAATACAGGCTCAACTTTATGTAAAATCTCTAAATTTTTACTCACCCTATCCCTAAAAAGCTCTTTATCAAAATCATCTCTTTTAAGTATAACTATGGCTGATTTACCAAATCTCTCTAAAGCCCTTATATACTTTACTCTAGCTTGCTTTTCATTTATATATGACATTTTATCACTCTTAAATTTATTATTTTAAACATTATATCAAATTTCAAAATAAATTTTATATAAACATAGTTAAAAACTATATTAAAGATAATATATCAAAGCTATATATCTTATAAACTCCTATATATCGGTATTATGCTCAATTTATATAAACATATAAAAAAGATTGACATTATTTAAAATTTAAGCTAAAATCTCTTAAATAATTTTAAAAAGGAAAAATATGCAAAAAGAAACTCTAGCACTTCACGCAGGTTATGACAGCAAAGAAGGATATGCATCAATGGCGGTTCCTATTTACCAAACCACAGCTTACAACTTTGGCACTACTAAATTAGCAGCAAAACGCTTCTTACTTGAAGATCTTGGTCAAATTTACTCTCGTATCACAAATCCAACAGTTGAGGTTTTTGAAAAAAGAGTTGCTATTTTAGAAGATGGAGCTAGCGCGATCGCTGTTTCAAGCGGTCAAGCTGCTATATTTGCAGCGGTTATAAATATCGCTCATGTAGGAGATAACATTTTGGTTTCTGATAAAATCTACTCAAATGTTTTGCTAAATCATACACTTAAAAATTTCGGCATCACTTCAAAGCTTTTTGACGCTGAAAATCCTGAAAATTTAGAAACTCTCATCGATGAAAATACTAAAGCTATATTTTTTGAAAGTCTTTCAAATCCTCAAATTTCGGTAGCACAAACCAAACAAATTGCGGATATAGCCAACAAGCATAAGCTTATAACTATAGTTGACAACACTGTGGCAACTCCTGTGCTTTTTAACCCTATAAAGCATGGCGTAGATATTGTAGTTCATAGTGCAAGCAAATATATAAGCGGTCAAGGACTAACAATATCTGGAGTTATCATTTCAAGTGCCAAAACTAACGATAAACTAGTGGGCAACAAAAGATATGCTCACTTTAACGAGCCAGATCCTAGCTATCATGGATTAGTTTATGCAGAGTTAAAAGATACTTTTGATATTTATACTCTTAAAATCAGATTTGGTGCATTAAGAGAGATAGGTATAACTCTCTCAGCCATGGGAGCATTTCAGCTTATTCAAGGTCTTGAAACACTTGATCTTAGAGTCAGAAAACACTCAGAAAATGCTCTTAAAGTAGCACAGTGGCTAGAAAAACACCCTAAAGTAAAAAAGGTAAACTATCCAGGTCTTAAGAGCTCAAAACATTATAATTATATAAAAGAAAATTTCACAAACTCTCTTGCTAGTGGGCTTTTAAGTTTTGAACTTGATAGTTTTGATACAGCGGTTAAAGTTATAGATAATACTAAAATTTTCTCTGTTGTCGTAAATATCGGGGATAGCAAATCAATCATTACTCATCCAGCTAGCTCAACTCACTCACAACTTAGTCAAGAGGAGTTAAAAAGAGCAGGCTTTTCTAAAGAACTTGTTAGGATAAGTGTTGGCTTAGAAAACATAAATGATCTTTTAGATGATCTAGATCAGGCGCTTAAATAATGGCTCTTTTAACAACCAAAGGTATTTACGGCATACAAGCGATACTTGAGATAGTAAATGCTAGTGAAATTTCACCCATTTCCATCAAGGAGATAAGTCAGCGCTCAAAGATATCTAGAGGATACCTAGAGCAAATTTTAAATTCTCTTAGAAATGCAAACATCATCTCTAGTATAAAAGGGAAAAGTGGTGGGTATTATCTTAGTAAAAGTCTAGATGAAATAACATTTTATGAGCTTTTTAGCACATTAGAAAAAGATTTGGATATGACTAATATAGAGATTAAAAACAGTGCTCTAAATTTATATTTTAAACAGTGTAATGATAAAATAAAAGAGCTTCTTAGCACTCCCCTTAGTGAAATTTCTAAATTTGAAAGCCAAAGCACTAAGTATTTAAATTTTGTCATATAAAAGGATAATAAATGATAGCAAACAATGTAATAGACCTGATAGGTTCAACTCCCTTAGTTAAAATAAATAAATTTTCAAAAAATGCAACTATACTAGCAAAAGCTGAATTTTTAAACCCTGGTGGCTCTATAAAAGATCGTATAGCTTATGCTATGATAAAAGATGCAATAGATAAAGGCATCATAGATGATAAAACAACCATAATAGAACCAACAAGTGGAAATACAGGAATTGGTTTGGCTATGGTATGTGCTTATTTTGGACTTAAACTAATCCTTACAATGCCTAGCTCGATGAGTATAGAAAGACAAAAATTAGTAAATGCATATGGTGCTTCGATCATTCTAACCGATCCAAAGCTTGGTATGCAAGGAGCACTTGATGAGTGCTCCAAGATAGCAAAAGAGACTCCAAACTCCTTTATCCCTAAACAATTTGAAAATATAGCAAACCCTAAAATTCATGCTACAACAACAGCAAAAGAGATACTTAAAGACACCCAAAGCAAAGTAGATATTTTTGTAGCAGGTTTTGGAACAGGTGGCACGGTAAGTGGCGTAGGAAAGGTACTAAAAGAGCACAATCCACACATAAAGATAGTTGCAGTTGAACCAACTAGTTCACCACTTCTTAGTAAAGGCATAGCAGGTGGACATAAAATTCAAGGCATAGGAGCAAATTTTGTACCTAAAAATCTTGATAAAAATGTAGTTGATGAGTTTTTCTTAGTAGAAAATGAAGATGCTTTTAACACTGCAAAAGCATTGGCTGCAAAAGAAGGTTTACTTGTAGGTATTTCAAGTGGTGCAAATATTTTCGCAGCAAATGAACTAGCAAACAGAGTAGAAAATAGAGGCAAAACAATAGTTACGATACTATGCGATACAGGTGAAAGATATCTATCTACAGAGCTTTTTAACTAACTTTTGCTAAATAAAAGGGTTTAAACAAATAAACCCTTAACTAAAGAAAAACTGTTTTATCATTATGACAGCAACCGCAAACGGTGCCACATATCTTAAAAGTGCATACCACACCCTAAAACCTCTATCCCCCATACATGAAGAAAAAAGTTCGTAAAGCTTTCTTTTATCCATAACATAACCAACAAAAATCGCTATGATAATACCGCTTATTGGCATTAATAAATTTGATGTAAAGTAATCAACACAGTCAAAAAAGTTCTTACCAAAAAACGTCAAATACTCAGCTGTAGCAGTCTGATACGACAATATACATAAATTTCCCATAGAGTAGACAAAAGCAAGCACAATAAATAAAGCTTTTTTACGCGTCATATTAAAGGTGTTGATAAGAAATGCTACACTTGGTTCGATCATAGAAACTGCACTTGTTAAAGCTGCAAAAAAGAGAGATATAAAAAACATAATCGCAAAGACATTGCCCACAAAACCTAACTTAGAAAAAAGTGTAGCTAAAGATACAAATACAAGCCCTGGACCTTGTTGGCTTGGATCTTCACCAAACTCAAAAATGAAAGTAAATACGATAAGCCCCATCATTAAGCCTATAAGTATATTTATAAATACAATAGAGATCGAACTTTTAAGGATATTTGTGCCATCAGGAAGACTTGCAGCATAAGTTGTGATAGTACCAACACCAAGAGAAAGAGTAAAAAACGCTAACCCCAAAGCTGCAAGTATAGAGTCTTTACTAAGTGCCCCAAAATCAGGCTTTAACATAAATTCCATTGAGAGTAAAAAACCATCCATAGTTGCAGAAAAAACTAGCATAATAAGCAAAAATATAAACAAAGCAGGCATCATCCAAACATTTAGTCGTTCAATACCATCTTTTATCCCTCTTGAAACTACCCAAAAAGAGAGTAAAACAGCTACAGTATAAAAAATCCATATAACTCCAAAATCAGCCGTAAGAAGTTGATTAAAATTTACCTTACTCTCTTCAACACTACTTGGAAGATAAAAAAAGCTTGTTGCAATATATTTTAGTATCCAGCCCATTATCACACTATAAAATGAAAATATCAGCACACCACCAACGATACTAAGTCCTGCAAAACTCCATATATTGCCATGCTTTGGTGCAAGCGTTCGATAAGCATTTACTGGATCTTTGCTACTTATCTTGCCCATAGCTATCTCAGCTAAAAAGATAACGAAACTAACCATAAATGTGAGTAAAAGATATAATATGATAAAAGCTGAGCCACCGTTTGTGCCAACAAGTGTTGGAAATTTCCAAGCATTTCCTAACCCAACAGCACTTCCTGCTACTGCTAAGATAAAGCCTATTTTACTAAATTTTTCATTCAAAACTATGCCTTTTTATGATAAATTATAAACTTGTCATTCTACCATAAAAACACACTCATTTTAAAAAATGTCAGAATTTGCTACTTAATTAACTAAATTCTAACCGTTTAAATATCTTTTTGAGTATCTCTTAAGAGAATTATGTCAAATTTAGAACGTTTTTTTACAAGTGAATTACTGCTTAAAGAAGATGAGCTTAAACGCTTTATATGTTTTTCTAGCTTTTCTATCTCTTTTTCATACTCCTCAATCTGCTCTTTTAGTTGAAACACCACGTCTACACCTGCTAAATTTACACCCATATCTCTAGTTAAAGCAAGTATCATTTTTATCCTCTCAACATCATGCTGTGAATAAAGTCTCATACGCCCAGCAGTTCTATCAGGATTTACAAGTCCTTCTCTTTCATACTGTCGTAAAGTTTGAGGATGAATGTCTAAATTTTTAGCCACAACACTTATTAAATAAACTGGTTCATTATATCCTTGCACTCTATATCCTTTATAATTTTTCTTTAAGTAACTTTATAAGCTCATCATCAAGTTTATCTATATCAGGTAAGATGATATTTGCACTTAAATAAAGATCTCCATAAATTTTACTCTTTCTATTTTGCACACCATAACCTTTAAGGCGAATTTTTTGTCCATTTTTGGTGTTTTCTCCTATTTTTATCGTTACATTTTTCTTATATGTATCAACATCTACTTTACCACCAAAAAGTGCAGTTTTAAGATCTATATCAACGTTTTTATACAGGTCATCACCCTCTCTTTTATACAAATTGTTACTTTCAACATTTATAGTTAAAATAACATCGCCTCGCATATTTGATCTAGATGAAGTCCGTCCTTTACCTCTTACTCTTAATTTATCACCATTATCAACGCCTGCAGGTATGCGTATTTTGATATTTTCGCCATTTAAGCTTATATGCTTTTCTCCACCCATAACAGCAGTATCAAAATCCAAATTTAACCTTGCCTCTATATCTAGATCCTCAGCAAAACCACCTCCAAAACCTGAATTAAATCCACCATTTGTATTAAAGCCTGAACTGCTAAATCCGCCACCAAAGATGTTTCTAAGTATATCATTTAGATCACCCATTCCCTCTGTGCTTCTTGCAAAATCACTAAAATTTTGCCCTCCAAACATAGAGTCGCCACGTGCATCATACTGAGCTCTCTTTTCATCATCACTTAAAATTTCATACGCAGCATTTATCTCTTTGAATTTATTTTCAGCGTCTGAGTCCTTATTTATATCAGGATGATACTTTCTAGGAAGTTTTCTATACGCTTTTTTTATCTCATCATTGCTTGCGTTTTTATCAACTCCTAAAGTCTCATATAAACTATCACTCATATAATTTCCTTTAAAATTCTTTTATAAAATTTCTTAATAGATTTTAGTCCTTATTATATCATAAGCTTTAGTCTATGTCAATCAACTTTATTGAAAATTTTTATTTGTAAAAAGTAAATTTATATTTAAATTATGTTAAAGCCTCCAAATTATAATAAAATAAAAAATATAAGGAATAAATATGTTTAAAAAAATAACTTTAATTTTACTTATAACTACAAGTTACTTATCTGCGGCCCATATAGACTTTAAAAATGCACCATCAAATTTTGAGAGAAAAAATCCTGAAAATTCTATAGTGCTCTCATACAACTCTTCTATTAATCAAGCAAAAAAATCCGTCGTAAATATAGCAACTAAAAAAAGAATTTCGGCTGACAACAATGAGTTTTTTCAAGACCCATTTTTTCAACAATTTTTTGGATTTGGTTTTGAAATACCTCGCCAAAAGGAAATTAGTTCGCTTGGTTCTGGAGTGATAGTTTCAAGTGATGGTTATATCGTCACAAATAACCATGTAGTTAATGGCGCTGATGAAGTACTTGTAACATTGCATGACGAGGATAAAGAGTACCTTGCTAAAATCATAGGCACAGATCCAAAGACAGATATAGCAGTTATTAAAATAGATGCAAAAGATCTAAACGCTATAAAATTTGCCAACTCAGATAACGTTTTAGAAGGGGATATAGTCTTTGCGATAGGAAATCCTTTTGGTGTAGGCGGAACGATAACTCAAGGTATAGTTTCAGCTCTTAACAAAGACAGTATAGGGCTAAATCAGTATGAGAATTTCATACAAACAGATGCATCGATAAACCCTGGAAATTCAGGTGGAGCATTAGTTGATAGTCGTGGTGCATTGGTCGGTATAAACTCAGCTATTCTTAGTCGTGATGGCGGAAACAACGGTGTTGGTTTTGCAATTGCGTCAAATATGGTAAAAGATATCGCTGGCAAACTAGCAAGCAATGGCAAAATAGAGCGTGGGTATATTGGCGTAATGATAGCTGATCTAACTCAAGAGCAAAAAAGCTTATATGATAACAAAAGTGGTGCCTTGATTATCTCAACAGAAGTAGACATGCCTGCCTATAAAGCTGGACTTAAACGTGGTGATCTCGTGATAAAAGCTAACGGTAAAGAGATAAAAGATGCAAATGAGCTTAAAAATTTAATAGGCTTATGTGAGCCTAATTCAAAGATAGATATAGAATATATAAGAAGTGGTAAAATTTACAATACATCTATAAAACTAGCTAATGCAGATAGTGAACTTAACTTAACTGAAAATGACGGCTTAAAACTTAGCAACATCACGCCTGAGATGAGAAATAAATATGGATTAAGTAACGATATAGAAGGCGTACTTATTTTGAACGTACAAAACAACTCTAAAGCTAGCAAAATAGGATTTATGCCTAGAGATATAATTCTTCAAGTAGATGACATAGAGATCAAAAACATAAACGAACTTAACAAAGCTTTAAACAAAGTAAAAGTTGAAAAAGTGCTTATATGGGTATTAAGACGTGGAATTCCACTTGGAATAGTTATAGAGTAAATCTAAATTTCAACCCTTTTAGCCTATAAATAATTTAACGTTTTATAGGCTAAAACATAAACCACTCACTTATAGTAGCATAAAAATTCATAGTTGAAAAATTTGCCCTATTTTGTTATAATTACCCAAATTTAAGGAATTTTAAATGATAAAAATTTTAATGATAGAAGATAACATTGAGCTAGCTGAAATTTTAACAGAGTACCTAGAGCAATTTGAAATGAACGTAACAACAGCTGATGATCCATATATAGGGCTTTCTAAACTAAATTTGGAAGAATTTGATCTTGTTATTTTAGATTTGACCCTTCCTGGGCTTGACGGTCTTGAAGTGTGCAAAGAGATACGCAAAACAAACAACATTCCTATAATCATCTCAAGCGCTCGTCATGATCTAACTGATAAAGTAAATGCATTTGATTTTGGTGCTGATGATTATCTACCTAAGCCTTATAATCCCCAAGAGCTCTTAGTTCGTATTAAAAGCTTTATAAGAAGAAGTGAGGGAAATCTCAACATAGAACAAAAAAACGAACCTAAAAAAGATCTTGTCTTAAATGAATTTGAACACACTATCACGCTTAAAGGTAAAGAGTTAAATTTGACTGTGGCTGAATTTGATATCTTAAGTTATCTTATTAAAAAAGAGGGTGGAGCAATATCACGTGAAGAGCTAATTTATAACTGTGATGCTATAAGTGAAGATTCAACAAATAAAAGCATAGATGTTATCATAGGACGAATTCGCGTTAAACTCTGTGAAAATCCTAAAAATCCAAAATATATCCACGCAATACGCGGTGTTGGCTATAAGCTAGTTCAATAATGTGGGGTCTTAGCCGTTCTTCCATATTTTATAGCATAACGCTGATATTTTTATTAAGTATAACAAGCATAACATTAGCATTTTTATGGCTAATGGACTATGATAAACAAAACTACACAAATGAACTAAACACACGCTATTCTATTGTTTCAAACTCAACTCTTTACAGTCTAGCCGGTCTTATAAGCGATAGCGAATACAAGTCTCAAATGTCAAATTTTAACATGAGTGAAATTTCATCTACAAATCAAATAGAATTAATCAACAACACAGGAACAATCCTTCAGGAGATCACAACAAACATAGGAAGTGCTGCTATCATCATATAT
>JAAYFN010000094.1 GCA_012728225.1 Campylobacter sp. | reverse complement strand
TTTTCTATTTAAACCTAAAAATAAGTAACTTTATTGTAAAATAAGCAATTTAAATGAAAGGTTTTGACTGAAACGATTTAAGTTTTTGCAGGGATTTTTTAGTAACTCAGCTGGAATTTTAACTTCAAGAGTACTTGGTCTTGTTAGAGATCTACTTACTGCTAGAGTGCTTGGTGCTGGAATTTGGAGCGATATATTTTTTATAGCTTTTAAGTTGCCAAATCTTTTTAGGCGTCTTTTTGGCGAAGGAGCTTTTACTCAAGCATTTTTGCCAGGATTTGTTGTATCAAGAAAAAAGAGTCGTTTTGTCGCAAGTACACTTGTAAGATTTACGCTTTTTATACTATTTTTAACGTTTTTAGTTAATGTTTTTACTCCATTTTTTACAAAATTTATAGCTCTTGGATTTGATAAAGAGACAGTTGAGATGGCAGTTCCATATGTAAGGATAAATTTTTGGTATCTAACTTTTATATTTTTAGTCACACTTTTTGCCTCTTTACTTCAGTATAAAGGCCATTTTGCTACAACTGCATTTTCCACAGCACTACTAAATTTATCAATGATAGCAGCCCTTGTTTTAGCTGATGGAAAAGATCAAGAAAGTGCTGTTTTATACTTAAGTATAGGAGTTGTTGTTGGTGGAGTGCTTCAGCTTTTAGTTCATATCTTAGCTCTTCATAAAACACAGATGCTTAAATATCTAAAACATGGTTTTATATCTCTTAAAAAAGGTAAAAAAGCTGATACTAAAGGATTTTATAAAAATTTCTTTCATGGAGTTGTTGGATCATCTGCGATGCAACTAAGCTCATTTATAGATACTTGGTTTGCTAGTTTTTTAGCTGCTGGATCGATAAGTTATCTTTACTATACAAATCGTATATTTCAGCTCCCACTTGCTATTTTTGCTATCGCACTATCAACCGCGATGTTTCCTAAAATTTCAAAAGCTATAAAAAATGGTGAGGATAAAAAAGCGATGTCTTCTATGTCTGATGGATTTCACTTCTTGCTAGCTTGTCTGCTTTTTTCAACAATAGGCGGGATAATGCTTAGCCATGAGATTATATGGTTGCTTTTTGAGCGAGGTGAGTTTAGTAGGAGTGATACTTTAAATTCTACATTGATACTTAAAATGTTTATGATAGGGCTTGCTCCTTTTGGTTTATCAAAGCTTTTCTCACTTTTTTTATACGCAAAAATGAAGCAAAATATAGCAGCAAAGATAGCTATACACAGCTTAATTTTAAATGTAATTCTTTGTGCTTTACTTATCAAACCTTTTGGTGCAGCTGGGCTTGCTCTTGCTAGTTCGCTTGGAGGGTTTTATCTCTTGTGGCGTAACGTTAAAGAGTTTGGTTTTAGTGAATTTTTAGCTATAATAAGGCCTAACAAAATCGCCATTATCCTAGTTTTTTGTGTGCTAGAAATTTTGATGTTGATAGTTTTAAAGGAATTTATATATGGTTATATATGATAGTGTTTTAAAGAAAAAGGTGAAATTTGAGCCTATTAAAGCAGATAAAGCTTATATTTATGTGTGCGGACCAACAGTTTATGATGATGCTCATTTAGGTCATGCTAAAAGTAGTATAAGTTTTGATTTGCTTAGAAGAACTCTTTTAAAACTAGGTTATGATGTTAAATTTGTTAAAAATTTTACTGATATAGATGATAAAATTTTAAATAAAATGAGCCAAACAGGCCAGAGTTTAGAAAGTATCACAACTTATTATATAGATAGATATTTAGAAGATATGGATGCACTTAATGTCTTAAGAGCAGACATTCAACCACGCGCAACTGAGTGTTTAGGCCATATCATAGAGTATATTTTAGCTCTTTATAATAAAGGAGTTGCTTATAAAATAGAAGGCGATGGTATATACTTTGATACTAGCAAAGATGCTAAATACCTTAGCTTAAGTGGACGAAGTGATGAGGAGACTAAAGCTAGGGTTCAAAGTAACTCTTTAAAAAAGGATTCAAAAGACTTTGTGCTTTGGAAATTTGATGATGATTGGTATGATAGCCCTTTTGGAAAAGGGCGTCCTGGGTGGCATACAGAGTGCGTTGCGATGATTAAAAAGTATCTTGATACAAAGAATGAAATTTATGTTATAGATATCCATGCTGGCGGACTTGATTTGCTTTTTCCTCATCATGAAAACGAAGCTGCACAATGTAGATGTTTTGAACATAGATCTCTTGCTAAATACTGGATGCACAACGGTTTTGTTCAAGTTGATAATGAAAAGATGAGCAAAAGTTTAAATAATAGCTTTTTTGTTAAAGATGCACTTAAGATAGTCCCTGGTGAGGCACTTCGCTACTATCTGATGAGCTCTCATTATAGAGCAAATTTTAACTACTCTGTTGAAGACCTTAAAGCTAGTAAAAAACGTTTAGATAAAATTTATCGACTTAAAAAAAGGGTTTTTGACGTTAAGCCAAGTCAAGTTAATTCAAATTTTAAAAGTGAGATACTAAGTGCTTTAAGTGACGATCTTAACTCATCTTTAGCTCTTGCTAACCTTGATATGATGGTAAACTTAGCAAATGAAACTTTAGATAAAAACCCAAAAGATAGAGCAGTAAAGAGTGAAATTTCAGCAAATTTAAAATTTATAAGTGAAATTTTAGGAATTTTAAATGATGAAAACTACTTTCAATTTGACGTAGACGATAGACAAAAAGATGAAATTTTATCTCTTTTAAAAGAGCGAAATTTAGCAAAAAAAGAGCGAAATTTTGATAAAGCTGACAAGATAAGAGATGAGCTTGCTTTAATGGGTATTAGTATAATGGACACAGCACAAGGAACAACATGGGAAAAAATCTAAAAGAATTTGGACTGATAGAAGTTGTAAGACGTTTTAGTCCTTATTATAAAGACTATATACCGCAGTTTGTTTTATCTATACTTGGTATGATAATGACTGCAGCGGCTACTGCTGGTGCTGCATGGCTTATCGAGCCGATATTAAATAAAATTTTCATTGACAAAAACGAAAGCCTACTCTACTCTTTGCCATTTGCTATCATTATTATCTATGCTATAAAAAGCGGTGGTGCGTATATGCAGAAGTATTTTACAGTATATATTGGTCAAGATATAGTTAGAAGATTTAGAGAAAAGCTTGTTGAAAATTTACTTAATTTAGATATAAAATTTTTTAACAAATACCGCACAGGCGAACTTATAAGCCGTACGATAAATGATATAGATCGCATAAGAACAATAGTTTCAAATATGATACCTGAGTTTGTAACCAACCTTCTAACTATCTTTGCTCTGCTTTTTGTGGTTATTTATCAAAGCCCTAAATTAGCATTTTTTTCACTTATAGTTATGCCAATTGCAATATATCCATTAACAATTTTAGCTAAAAAAATGAAAGATCTATCTAAAAAAGCTCAAGAGAAAACTTCAGATATAACCTCTGTTTTAAATGAAATTTTCACTAATATTGAGATTGTTAAAGCAAATAATGCTGAAGTAAAAGAGGCAAATCGTTTTATAAATGAAAATAACCGCTTTTTTAAGTTAAATATAAAATCAGTTAAAATAAGCGAACTAGTTAGTCCTATCATGGAGACCCTTGGTTCTATCGGTATAGCTGTTGTTATAATCATAGGAGGAAAAGAAGTTATAAACGATACGATTAGTGTTGGAAGCTTTTTTTCATTTTTAACGGCTCTATTTTTGCTCTATACTCCGATTAAGAAAATTTCAAGCATCCACAATAAAATGCAAGATGCAATAGCTGCAAGTGAGCGAACTTTTGAGTTAACTGATCTAGTTCCTTCCATAGTTGGTGGAGATATAGAATTCCCACATATTGTAAACTCTATAACATTTCAAGATGTTTGGCTTAAATATGAAAATGAGTTTGTTTTAAAAGGAGTGAGTTTTTCAGTTCATAGAGGTGAAATGATAGCACTTGTTGGTTCAAGTGGTGGAGGCAAAACAAGTATAGTAAATTTATTAATGCGATTTTATGATGTAAATAGTGGAAATATCCTTATAAATAATCAAGATTTATATGAGTTTAGTTTGGCAAGTATAAGAGAAAATATCGGTCTTGTGTCTCAACGAGTATATATATTTAACGATACCATTGCAAACAACGTTGCATATAGTGGCGAATTTAGTCAAGAACGTGTGATAAAAGCACTTAAAATGGCAAATGCTTATGAGTTTGTAAGTGAGTTAGAAAAAGGAATATACACAAAACTTGATGAGTTTGGAGCAAATTTAAGTGGAGGACAGCGTCAAAGAATAGCGATTGCTAGAGTGCTTTATAAAGATCCTCAAATCATTATTTTAGATGAGGCAACATCAGCTCTTGATAACACAAGTGAAGGAGTGATAACTGAGGTAATAGAGAGTTTGCGAAAAGAGAGAATAGTTTTTGTTGTAGCTCACCGTTTAACAACTATAAAAAATGCTACAAATATCGCAGTAATAGATGCTGGACGGGTTGTTGGTTTTGGCGAAGAAGAAGAGCTTAGTCAAACATGTGAAGTTTATCAAAAACTAAAAGGCTCGCTAGACAATTAGCTTTATTTAAAGCGAAATTTGATACAATAACAGTTTTAAAGGATGAAAATTTGAAGTATGAAAATTTAAAAAAATGGTTTTTTAAAATGGACCCCGAACAGGCTCATGATGCAGCGATAAATTGGTTAAAAACTGCAAACACTTTTCCCTTGTTGGTTAATATATGTGGCATGGGTTTAGTAGTTAATAAAGATATTTTAAAACAAGAAATTTTAGGTTTAAATTTTCCTAATCCAGTTGGCTTAGCAGGCGGGTTTGATAAAGATGGTGTAGTACTTAAAAGCCTTAAAAATTTAGGTTTTGGACATATTGAGTATGGTACAGTTACGCCTTTGCCTCAAAAAGGAAACGAAAAGCCTAGACTTTTTAGACTTATCAAAAACGAAAGTATTCAAAACTGCATGGGATTTAACAACTTAGGAGCTAAGGCTGTTAAGGCAAATGTATCAAAATTTTATCCACTTAATGTTCCGCTAATTGCCAATATAGGCAAAAATAAATTTACTCCAAATAGTGAGGCTTTAAAAGATTATCTTTCATTAGCTAACTCACTTGATAGCGTGTGTGATATTTTTTTAGTAAATATAAGCTCACCTAATACCCCAAATTTAAGACTTTTAGAAGAAAAGACTTTTATAGAAGATCTGTTTTTAAACCTTAAAGAGATTACAAGTAAGCCTATAGCTTTAAAAATTTCGCCTGATTTAAGCTATGAAAAAGCTATAGATATCTGCTCTTGTGCGGTTGATAGTGGAGCTAAAATTTTAGTTATAAACAATACAAGTGTTGATTATAATCTTTCTCCAAATATCAAACAAGAAAAAGGTGGTATAAGTGGCAAGCTTATAACTCACAAATCACGAGAACTTTTTAAAGCTGTATCTTGTGAGCTTTTTGGGAGAGCTGTTTTAGTAAGTTGTGGTGGTATAGATTCAGCTAAAGAAGCCTATACTCGCATAAGATTAGGAGCTAGTCTTTTTCAAATATATACATCATTTATATATAAAGGTCCATCGATCGCAAGAGATATAAACTTAGAGCTAGCAAAACTACTAAGAGAGGATGGTTTTGCCAACATAAAAGATGCTGTTGGTGTAGATATCAAAAAGGGGGGAATGTGAAGCATAGTTATAAAAAACTAGGTAACTCTCTTGAAATTTATCATATACCTGTAAATTTAGGAAGTGATGTTATTAGTGTAAATCTCTTTTATCGTGTAGGTTCAAGAGATGAGATAATGGGCAAAAGTGGCATTGCTCATATGTTAGAACATCTAAATTTTAAGTCAACTCATAACCATCCTGCTGGAGAATTTGATAGCATAGTAAAAGGCTTTGGTGGGATAAATAACGCAAGCACAAGTTTTGATTACACTCACTATTTTATTAAATGTTCAGCTGAAAATTTAAGCACTAGCTTAGATCTATACGCTGATATGATGCAAAATTTAATGCTTAAAGATGAAGAATTTCAGCCTGAAAGAGATGTGGTATATGAAGAGAGGTTGTGGAGGACAGATAACAATCCTTTTGGTTTTGTTTTCTTTAGATTGTTTAACAATGCTTTTTTATATCACCCTTATCACTGGACACCGATAGGTTTTAAAGAAGATATCAAAAATTGGACGATAGAAGATATTAGAGATTTTCACGCGATCTACTATCAACCTAAAAATGCAGTTTTGCTAATCGCAGGAGATATCAGTGAAAAAGAGGCTTTTAGTTTAGGCGAAAAGCACTTTGCTCACATTCCAAACACGAGAGAAATTCCTAAATTTTACACATATGAACCTCAACAATGTGGCGAAAAATTTATAACTTTACATAAAGAGAGTGAAGTTGAAATTTTAGCTTTAGGATTTAAAATTCCACCTGCAAAGCACAAAGATACTATAATTTTAGAAGCGATTTCAAACTACTTAGGAGATGGTAAAAGCTCTCTTTTAAATAGAGTTTTGGTTGATGAAAAAGCTTTGGTTAACCAAATTTCAGTTTTTAGTATGTCAAGCATAGATGAGAATTTATTTGTTATATTTGCAGTTTGTAACCCAGGAATTGATGCTAAAAATGTGCGTGAAGAGATTTTAAATTTGCTTGAAGACTCTAAGAAAAAGTTGATTAACGATGAAGATCTTGAAAAGATAGTCAATAGCATAAAAGCTCTTTTTACCTACTCTTTTGATAGTTCTAGCAAGGTTAGTTCTTTATATGGAAGTTATATTATGAGAGATAATCTTGAGGCTTTATACAGCTATCAGGATGACTTGGCTAAACTTACAAAAGAGGATGTTAGAAACGCTTTTAACACCTATTTTGTTAGTAAAAATTTAACAAATGTAATACTTAAAAAGGATTAAAATGGATAGTAATATCATAATAGGCGCGATGACCGCACTTGTTACGCCGTTTAAAAATGGCAAACTTGACGAGGAAACTTACGCTAAACTTATAAAACGCCAGATAAAAAATGGTATAGATACTGTTGTGCCTGTTGGAACAACAGGAGAGAGCGCAACTCTTACTCATGATGAACATAGAACTTGCATCGAAATAGCTGTGGATGTTTGTAAAGGATTAGATGCAAAGGTTCTAGCTGGAGCAGGAAGTAATGCGACTCATGAAGCGGTTGGGCTTGCTGAATTTGCTCAGCATCACGGTGCAGATGGAATTTTATCTGTTTCGCCTTACTATAACAAGCCAACTCAAAGAGGGCTTTATCTTCACTATAAAGAGATAGCTAAAGCTGTTGATATCCCTGTTTTGCTTTATAATGTACCAGGTAGAACGGGCTGTGATATAGCTACTGAGACTATTATTAAGCTTTTTAATGAGTGTGAAAATATTTATGGTGTAAAAGAGGCTAGTGGAAATATAGATAAGTGTGTAGATTTGTTAGCTCACGAGCCACGTCTTATAGTTATAAGTGGTGAAGATGCTATAAATTACCCTATTCTTAGCAACGGTGGAAAAGGTGTTATCTCAGTGACATCAAATTTATTGCCTGATTATACCTCAAAGCTTACTCACCTAGCTTTAGAAAACAAATTTTTAGAGGCAAAACAGATAAATGATGAGCTTTATAGTATAAACAAAGTTATATTTTGTGAAAGTAACCCTATTCCTATAAAAGCTGCTATGTATATAGCTGGACTTATACCAACTCTTGAGTACCGACTACCTCTTTGCGAGCCAAGTCGTGAAAATTTAGAAAAAATAGAAAAAACAATGAAAAACTATAATGTAAAAGGATTTGAATGAAATTTTTTAAGGGAAAAACTTTAGTTATTAGCGGTGGAACGCGAGGAATTGGTAGAGCTATTGTGCTTGAGTTTGCAAAAGCTGGTGTAAATATCGCTTTTACTTACAACTCAAACAAAGATCTTGCTATGGAGCAATGTGCCGAGTTAGAAAAAGATTTTGGCATTAAAGCTAAATGCTATCCACTAGATATCTTAGAGCCTGAAACTTATAAAGAGCTCTTTGAAGAGATAGATAAAGATTTTGACCGAGTTGATTTTTTCATTTCAAACGCCATTATTTCAGGGCGTGCAGTAGTTGGTGGATACACTAAATTTATGCGTTTAAAACCGCGTGGTATAAATAATATATTTACAGCAACAGTAAATGCCTTTGTCGTTGGTTCGCAAGAGGCTGCTAAGAGAATGGAGAAGGTTGGAGGTGGTTCTATTGTATCGATTAGCTCAACAGGAAACCGAGTTTTTATTGAAAACTATGCAGGACATGGTACTTGTAAAGCAGCTGTTGAGGCAATGGTAAGATATGCAGCAACTGAGCTTGGTAGCTTAGGAATAAGAACAAACGCTGTATCTGGAGGCCCAACTGAAACTGATGCATTAAGAGCATTTGTAAATTATGAAGAAGTTAGAGATAGAACCGCTGAGGTAAGTCCGCTTAACCGAATGGGTCAACCTGAAGATTTAGCTGGAGCTTGTCTATTTTTATGTTCGGACAAGGCTAGTTGGATAACAGGCCATACTTTAATAGTTGATGGCGGAACAACTTTTAAAAAATGATAAATTTACCAAATATCTTAGCTATTTTTAGAGTGTTTTTATCTTTTATATTCTATTTTTTTCTATTAAATTTAGATAGTTTTAATGGTATGCATCAAAGCTGGCTTAACTACTTTGCAGTAATTGTATTTATCATAGCTTCTATTACGGATTTTTTTGATGGATATATCGCAAGAAGCTGGAATCAAGTAACTAAATTTGGTGCTATCATAGATCCACTAGCAGATAAAATGTTAACAATGGCTGGATTTTTGGGACTTATGTATATAGGCCGTGCTAATCCTTGGGCAGTATATCTTATCTTGGTAAGAGAGTTTTTTATTACAGGATTTCGTGTAGTTATGGCAAGTGAGGGAATTGAAATTTCAGCAAGTATGGCTGGCAAAGTTAAAACAACATTCCAAATAATAGCTATAGTTTTTCTTACTATGCAGTGGTGGGGAGCTACTTTTCTTCTGTGGCTAGCTGTTGTTTTAACTCTTTATTCAGGATTTGAGTATATACTAGGATATATAAAAAC
>JAAYFN010000093.1 GCA_012728225.1 Campylobacter sp. | reverse complement strand
GATAATATCTTAGAGGATGGAGAAAATATAGCTATGGATCTAGGCCTTAAAGGGATTCATCCAGAGCTTTTAAAACTAGTTGGCAAGCTTAAATTTAGAGCAAGTTATGGTCAAAATGCTCTAGCACATAGCTTAGAAGTTGCTCATCTTGCGGGCATTATCGCAGCTGAAACAGGTGGAGATAGTAATTTAGCAAGAAGAGCAGGATTACTTCATGATATAGGCAAGGCTTTAACTCATGATTATGAAGGAAATCACGTTGATCTTGGCGTTGAAATTTGTAGAAGATACGAAGAGCATCCTGTAGTAATAAATGCCATATATGCTCACCATGGACATGAAGAGGCTCAAACTATAGAATGTGCAGCAGTTTGTACTGCAGATGCACTAAGTGCTGCAAGACCTGGGGCAAGAAGAGAAGTGCTTGAGAGTTTCTTAAAAAGAGTTTCAGAGATAGAAGAGATCGCTACAAGTAAAGAGGGTGTTAAGCAAGCTTATGCTATTAATGCAGGGCGAGAGGTTAGAGTTATGGTAAAAGCTAATCTTGTAAATGATGATGAGGCTATTTTGATAGCTAAAGAGATAGCCAATGATATAGAGGCTAAAGTTCAATACCCAGGGGAGATAAAAGTAAGCGTGATAAGAGAGACAAGGGCTACAAATTACGCAAAGTAGGAGAGTACCATGAAGAAAATTTTAACTATATTGATGTTGCTAATAGGAATTTTGCATGCAAAAGAGGAGATTTTGTTAGACTCTGCAAATGCATACGCTATAACGATGAAAGAGGTTGAGTCAAGGAGTGTTTTAGCTGAAAAGTCTAAGGCTATTATTATTTTTCCAACTGTTAAAAAAGCAGGTTTTATCGTTGGCGGGCTTTATGGTCGCGGTGTAGCGATGATTAAGGATAGAAATAGCGGATGGAGCATAGTTCAAGCTGAAATTGCAAATGGAAGTATAGGTTTTCAAATAGGTTATGAAGATAATTACATGGTGCTTTTTATAATGAACGATAAAACTTTAAATTCAATACTAAAATCCCGTCTAAAGCTAGGAGTAGATGCTACCGTATCACTATATAAGGCAAGTGCGAGTGTAGGAGCGATAGATGTATTTGATAAGGATATTTATGCTTATGTAGATAAAACCGGTGCATTTGCAGGAGCTAGTTTTGGTGGTTTTGTTTTGAATGTTGAAACAAAAAAAAGCTATGATCCTTCCGTGTATGGATATGAAAATTTAACAAACATGGTAAATAGATAGTGGAGGAGATGTTAACCTCGTTATCTACTTGGGGTTATATTATCCTTTTTTTCTACTCCTTAGGTGGAGGTATGGTTGCTATTATGGCCGCTGGAATGCTAAGTTATGCTGGAGAGATGAATCTTAGTATAGTTATAGTTATAGCTGCTGCTGCAAATTTTATAGGTGATACTTTGCTTTTTTATCTAGGTAGATATAGCAAAAAAGAGATAATGCCATATTTAAAAAAACAAAGTAGAAGTTTAGCTTTAGCTCAAATTTTATTTAAAAAACATGGTGCCAAGATAATATTTTTTAAAAAATACGTTTATGGGCTTAAAACTTTAGTCCCAATAGCTATAGGGCTTAGCAAATTTAGTTTTAATAAATTTAGTGTTATAAATTTATTAAGTGCCATAGTTTGGGCTATGAGTCTGGGATTGCTTAGTTTTTTTGCGGGAGATATTTTGATAAGATTTTTTGAGTTTATAAAAACTCAACCTTGGATAATGCCTATAATAATGCTAAGTATATTTGGGCTGGTTATTCTTTATTTTAAAAGAGTGACTAGAAAAAAAGCTTAGCTTCTCTTCTAAATTTTAACCTATTTTTTAATACTGCATTTATGTTTTTATATATTTAAATTAAAAAGGTTTTGAGTATTTTATTGTTTATCTATAAACACTAAGATATTTTATTTTATCTCTTTCAAATTTATCAAGATAATCTTTTTATTTTCAGCTTCATTTAAGCATCGCTCTTGTATAATTTCATTTCGCTTTTAAAGTATGGACTTTTTAAAGATCTTAAGAGAACACTCTTTTAAATCACTTTAAATAGATACTTATAAAGCATGTTTTTTTAAATTACTAATGTTAAACTATAAATCAAAGTCAATCTTTGAAATCTAAATAAGTGATCGATTGAGCCATTTATTTTATATCATTTAAGATATAAAACTAAAACTAAATTTAGCTAGTCTAAATTTAAAGTTTTAAAGATT
>JAAYFN010000092.1 GCA_012728225.1 Campylobacter sp. | reverse complement strand
GCTAATATATCGCCTGTATGGGGATTTGTGACTGTTATAGCGCCGTTTAGTACACTTTCGTTAGCATCTTTATCTCTTTTTAATATTTCATTATACCCCCAAATCAATGCTTCTTGAGCCATTTTTTGTACTTCTAAGTCAACGCTTGTGTGGATTATGTATCCTGCAGTTTTAAGATCTGGTAAGAAGCGATTAGCCTCTTTTATAACTTCATCTGTGATATAAGGTGCTCTATTTTGGGTTAGACTATCATCATATACGGTAGGTTCTTCCATTGTGGCAAGACTATACTCAGTTTTACTTATCCAGCCAATCTCATACATTCTTTCTATAACACGGTTTGCACGAGATATCGATAGATTTAAATGTCTTGTTGGGTCATAACTGCTTGGAGCTTTTGGAAGTCCTACTAAAATAGCCATCTCTTTAAGTGTAAGATCGCTTAGTTCTTTTCTAAAATACCCAAGAGAAGCAGTTCTTACGCCATAATATCCATGTCCAAAATAGACTTCGTTGAGATATATTTCTAAGATTTTTTCTTTAGTTAGTTCATTTTCAAGTTTTAAGGAGAGGATAATCTCTTTTATCTTTCTATCTATTTTTTTCTCATTTGTAAGTAGGATATTTTTGACAAGTTGCTGAGTGATAGTAGATGCTCCTTGCGCAAAGCCACCAGCTTCTATATCTTTAATAAGAGCTCTTGCTATGGCTTCTATATTTATTCCATCGTGTTCAAAAAACACAGTATCTTCAATAGCTATAAGTGCTTCTATTAAACGTCCAGGTATCTCTTCATAGTGAGCATATAGTCTGTTATATTCATCAAAAACATTTGCGATAAGTTCACCATTTCGGTCATAAATTTTGGTAGTAAGTTGAGGACGATAGTTGATGATAGCATCCATATCGTGTTTAACTTCGGTGTAAAAATATATAAAAATTCCACCTATTGCAAAAATACAGACAACTATTAAACTAAAAAACATTCTCATAAACATAAATAAGCCTTTAAAATTTCAGCGTTAAGTCCCATCGCTGTGCTGGTATTGCCTTTTTGAGAGATTATATATTTTTTGTTAAATCCCTCTATCATCATAGCGCCTGCTTTGTTAAAACATTCGCCACTTTTTATATAGTCTTTAAGATCACTTTCATCAAAGTCACTAAATTTATAAGTAGTTATACTTGTATTTTCTACTCTAAATTTTGAAGTGATATATATGAAAGAACTAACTATACTAGAAATATTTCCACTTTGAGCTTTAAGCATAGTGTATGCACTATCTTCATCTTTAGCTTTACCATAAATTTTGCCTTTAACTATTACAGAACTATCGGCAAATAGTAAATTTGTCATATTGTCGTAAGTGCTTAAAAACTGTTCTTCTTTGAGTTTTGTTACACAGTAAGAGTAGGTAAATGGATCCTTTTTTAGTACGAGAGTTTCATCATATCTAAAAGGAATTTGCTTAAAATCTATACCGAAATTATCTAAAATTTTAGCACGAGATGTTGAGCTAGAGATTAAATTTACCATCCAAATCTCCCTATTGCTACGCCTAGATAAACAGCTATGAAAAGCAAGCATATATTAAGAATTATAAAGTATTTTGCAGCTATGATTATATGCTCATTCATCTCATCAACCTCACCCTTTTTAAATGCTTTTTTAGCTAAATCAAATTTGTAAAATATATATAAAAAGTTGCAGAGTATAAGTATAGAAATAGCATATTTAGTGTTTATAATGCCTTCTATCATTGGATCTGAAAATTTAAAGTCATCTCCTTTTGAGAGTAAAAATCCAGTAAGTATGATAACTAATAGAAGTATAAAAAATACTATCATAAAGTTTTTTACTTTTCTAAAAAATTCTCCGTAAGTTTTAGGAGATCTTTTTAAAAAAAGCATCGTTATCATAAGGAGTGAAATTTGTGCCGAAATAAGCAATATAGTGCTTGATATATGTAAAAAAGGCAAGATGTGATCAATCCTAGCAAACGATGCATTTATCTGTACATTCAACTTAGTTTTTCCTTGATATAGTTTTTTGCAAAATCAAAAGATTCTTCTATCTTATCTATATTTTTTCCGCCTGCAGTAGCGAAGTCAGGTCGTCCACCTCCACCACCATTTATAATTTTTGCAACGCCTTTTATAAGTTCGTTTGCGTTTAAAGAAGCATTTTTAACGCCAGCTGCTAAATTTACTTTATCATCTTTTATATTTCCCAGCAAAATAACAACTTTATCATATTGGTTTTTTATTTCATCTATCTTCTCTTTTATATCACCATCAAACTCACTTACTATAACTTTTATTCCGTTACATTCGTCTATAGTTAGTTTTTTTGATGAAGAGACAGTTTTGATCTGAGATTTTAACTCTTTTATCTCATCTTTAAGTTTTTCTATCGCGGTTAATGGAGCTACTGTTTTAAGAGTGTTTTGAATTTCACTTAATTGATTTTGCAATGTGTGAGTTGCTTTTAAAACTTCAATTGAACATATCGCTTCGATTCTTCTTACGCCAGCACTTACACCACTCTCTTTTGTAATCATAAAAACACCTATTTCAGAGGTATTTGTAACGTGAGTTCCGCCACACAGCTCTTTGCTAAACTCTCCAAAGCTTAAAACTCTCACTTCATCGCTATATTTTTCTCCAAAAAGAGCCATAGCTCCGCTTTTTTTGGCATCATTTATATTCATGAGCTCTATTTTTGCAGGATTTGCTTTTAAGATCTCGCTGTTTACGAGTTTTTCGACTTCAGTTATCTCTTTTAAGCTCATAGCTTTTGGGTGTGAGAAATCAAATCTAAGTTTATCACTTTCTACACTGCTTCCAGCTTGAGTTACGTGAGATCCTAAAATTTGCCTTAATGCTGCATGGAGTAGGTGAGTGGCACTGTGATGTCTAGCTATCATCGCTCTTTCGCCACTTACTAAGCAGTTTACAATATCATTTGTTTTTAGTGTTTGAGTAGCTTTTACTTTTGATAAATTTAGATCATAAAATTTCTGTGTTGTTAAAATTTCACTTGAGTCGACTGTCCCGCTATCGCCTGTTTGACCACCACTTTGAGCATAAAATGGAGTAGTTTTAAGCATGATCCAGCCAGTTTGATCGCTTTTAAGCTCATTAACTCTTTTAAAATTCTCATCTAAAATTGCTAAAATTTCACTTTTGCTTTTTAAATTTTCATATCCTATAAATTCATTTGGCCCAAACTCTTCAAGTAAAGCTTTGAAATCACCCTCAGTTTTAGCATCATCTCCGCTTCCTTTCCAGTTAGCTTTAGATTGTGATTTTTGTATCTCCATAAGCTCATCAAACTTACTCTCATCAACTTTAAAACCTTTTTCTCTAAGCATATCAGTAGTTAGATCTAGCGGAAAGCCGTAAGTATCATATAGTTTAAAGGCAACCTCACCACTAAAGATATTTTTAGTGTTTGCAAGCTCTTTATTAAAAAGCTCAATACCCGCTTCAATGGTTTGATAAAAACGCTCTTCCTCAGTAAATATAAGCTCTTTGACAAGCTTAGATTTATCTTTTAAATATGTGTAGTCAAGACCCATAAGTTCTACAACCTTATCAACCAATTTATACATAAATGGTTCTTTTAAACCAAGCAGATATCCGTGCCTTACAGCTCTTCTGAGAATTCTTCTTAGAACATACCCGCGCCCTTCTTTATTGAAATTTATACCTTGAGCTAGTAAAAAAGTTACTGAACGAATATGATCACTTATGACGCGGTAACTTGCTCCTGTTTTATAAAGATAAGGTTTGCCAACTAGTTTTTCTACCTCTTTTATAAGTGGCATAAATATAGAGCTATCAAAGTTACTTAAAACTCCCTCTTTTATAGCTACAACACGCTCTAAGCCCATTCCAGTATCAATGCTTGGTTTTGGTAGAGGGCTTATGCTTCCATCACTTGATCTGTTAAACTGCATAAAAACAAGGTTCCAAATTTCTAAAAATCTATCACCATCTCCGCCCATTATGTCTTCAGGAGTGTTGAAATGTTCTTCTCCTTGATCATAAAATATCTCACTACATGGTCCACATGGTCCAGTATCACCCATCGACCAGAAGTTATCTTTATCTCCAAATTTATAAATTTTCTCTTTTTTTACATGCTTTAGCCAAATTTTGTAAGCCTCATCATCTTTTTCATGTACTGTAACATAGAGTTTGTCTTTGTCGAGTTTTAAAATTTCAGTTATGAATTCCCATGCATAGTTAATCGCATCTTCTTTAAAATACTCACCAAAACTAAAATTTCCAAGCATCTCAAAAAATGTATGGTGCCTTGCAGTATATCCAACGTTATCTAAATCGTTGTGTTTACCACCAGCTCTTATGCATGTTTGACAACTTGTCCGTATAGGAGGGTTGGGGCGGGGAATTTTACCTGTAAATATATCTTTAAAAGGAACCATTCCAGCATTTGTAAAAAGCAGAGTATCATCATTTGGCATAAGAGGACTACTAGGTATTATCTCGTGACCTTTTTTTTTAAAAAATTCCAAAAATTCTTTTCTTACATTCATATTTTATAAATTCCATTCTTTAAATTTTAAAATTTTTAGATTATATTTTATCTAAATTTTGTAAATTTAACCTTGTAGGGTAGAATTTAGATCAAAATATTTAGTTTTTTAAATATTTATCAAGATAAGCTACTGTATAAATAAAATTATAGGCAGGTTCAATGAAAAAGAAGATTGGGATTATAGGCCTTGGAGAGATAGGCAAGAAACATTTAAGTGAACTTAGAAGGTCTGATTATTTTGAACTTGTAAGTGTTTGTGATAAGGATGAGGAGGCCAAACAAGATGGCAGGTTTGAGTTTTTTAAAGATCTTGATGAGATGTTTACAAATGCCAAGCCAGAGGCTATCATCATCGCCACTCCTACAAAATATCACAAAGAAAATATATTAAAAGCACTTAAATATATAAAATATATCTTTGTTGAAGCTCCTTGTACGTTAACTTTAGAGCAAGCTAGAGAGATGAGATATATAGCTCAAGCAAATGGAGCTAAGATAGTAGTTGGATTTAGTGAGCGTTTCAATCCAACAGTTGAGGCTTTAAAAAGAGAGTTGATAAAAGAGGATGAAGTTTATTCTATAAATATAATAAGAGGGGCAAATATAAAAGATACACTAGATATTATAGATGATATGCTTATAAAAGATCTCGATCTTGTACGGTATTTGACAAATTCTGAGATAAGTTTTTTTGATACTAAAGATGTAAAATATGAAGGGCTTGGTAAGATTATTCATTCAAGCTTAAAGACAAAAAATAACATACTTGTAAATATATCTTCAAATTCTTTTTATCCTCAAAAAGTAACACACATGGAAGTTGTAGCAGGTAGTGGAGTTTATTTTGCAGATCTTGAAGGCTTTATGATGCATAAAATCACAAACAACGGCAGGATAAATTTACGCGTTGATCGTGAGAAATTTTCAATTAGAAAAGAGCATGAGCTCTTTGCTGAAGTATGTAATGATGGGGAATTTGGGAATTTAGCAAATATAGATGATGCGATAAAGATTAGAGAGATTTTAAAGTGAAAAAAGTTATAATACTCCTTAATATGGGCGGACCAAATAACCTTGATGAAGTTCCTCTTTTTCTTAAAAATATGTTTAATGACCCTTGTATTTTAGAGATAAAAAATAGGTATTTTAGAAAATTTATAGCTTTGATCATAACGAAATCTAGAAAAAAAGAGTCAAAAAAGATATATGAAGCTATCGGAGGAAAGTCGCCTATAATCGATATCACTGAAAATCTTTGTAAAAAAATAACTCAAAAACGTGCTTTAGAATGCAATTTCGTGATGCGTTATGCTCCACCGTTTGCAGAAGATATCTTAGTTAAATATAAAGATTATGAGGAGATAACGCTTTTCCCACTGTATCCTCATCATTCAAAAACAACAGTTTTATCAAGTATAAAAGACGCCAAAGAGACACTTAAAAGGTTAAAATTTGGAGGTCGAATTCGTGAAATTTCTATTTTTTATAAGAGTAATGAATATAATGAAATTTTACTAAATTTGATAAAAGAACAAATTTCTGATCTTAGCAGTGGTGATATAAGAAAAACTACTCTTATATTTTCAGCTCATTCTATGCCTAAGAGTCACATTAAAAATGGTGATTTATATCAAGAACATACTAAAGAGCATGTAGAAATTTTAAAAGATATCCTTATAAAAGAGGGGATAAACTTTGGTGAAATTTTACTTACTTATCAATCAAAACTTGGTCCTGTTAAATGGCTTGAGCCATCTACTGAACATACATTGCAAGAGTTAAAAAGCAAAAGAGTGCTTCTTTTTCCTATATCGTTTTGTATAGATAACTCAGAGACTGATTATGAGCTTAGTATAGAGTACAAGAATTTAGCAAAATCTTTAAGTTATGAATTTTTTAGAGTTTGTAAGTGTCCAAATGATAGTGATGAGTTTGTAAATTTTATTGTAAATTCATTAAAGTAAAATATTTATATCTTTTTTGGCACTATTTTATATAAATTTAAATGTTTAATAAATTTATCTCATATTTATCTAAGTATATTAAGATAAGTTTAATATTATAAAAAGATTTTGTTGTGGAGATTTTAAGAAAAAGATTTGCTACAGCTCTTGGTGATGATTGTACGTTTATGTTAATACGTGGGATAGTTGGAATTTTGCTAGGTATAGTTTTGTTTGTTGCTCCAGGATTACTTTTATTGATGTTTGTTTATATGTTTAATTTCACGCTTATTTGTGATGGAAGTTTGAGAATATATAAGGGGATAAATGCTAGAAAAAAAGTTGATAACTGGTGGGGTTTTTGATAGGTTGCATTTTGGGTATTATTTTTTGGTTTTCAACTTTGTTTGATCCTACTGTTACAGCTGTTGGAGTTTTATTTTATTGCTATATGGGCGATAGTTCTTGGTATTTTTAAGATACTTGCGGATATAAAGATACAAAAAGAGATAAAGGACGAATGGTTTTTAATACTATTTGGAATTTTCTTACTGTTTGTCGGTATGTTTTTATTTGTAAACCCACTAACAGTTATGATAGTCTTAGTTTAGGGAGCGGCATTTTTTGCTTTGTTTTGTGGAATTTTGCTTGTTGTTGCATCTTTTAAGCTTAAGAAATTTAAAAATAAGCTATAAATAGTAAAATTTAAAAGATTTGTTTTAAATTTAGAGATAAATTAGTCTTTTATCTCATCACTGAATTTAATGTTATCATGATCTTTAATGTCATATTTAATAGAAGGCGATAGATATCCATCATTTACCATCATATCGATTATCTCTTTGAATATTGGTAGAGCATTTTGTGCAGCGTAGTAGCTTCCTATGGTTGGTTCGCGGACTAAAACTCCCATAGTATAGCTTCTGTTTTCATCGTTTACAAAACCAAAAAATGAGCTATTGTATAGCTTAGAGTAGCTTCCATCTTTGAAAATTCTAGCTGTGCCAGTTTTGCCACCAACTTCTAATCCTTGTGTTATTGCCTTTTTTCCTGTACCGCTTTGTACTGCTTCTATT
>JAAYFN010000091.1 GCA_012728225.1 Campylobacter sp. | reverse complement strand
CCACTTACTATTGGAACTGCTCCATTTATGGCGCGTTTAATAGAAAATGCACTTATTGAGGTTGATCCAGGTATTGTTGAGGCTTCAGAGAGTTTTGGAGCTAGTAAATTTCAGATTATTTTTAAAGTCATGCTTGTTGAAGCCGTTCCAGCACTTGTTAATGTGCTTACTCTTAGTTTTATCGTTGTTATAGGGTTTTCAGCGATGGCAGGAACTCTTGGAGGCGGTGGACTTGGTGATGTAGCGATAAGATATGGTTTTCAGCGTTTTCGTGGTGATATTATGCTCTATACTGTTATAATTTTAATTGCGATGGTTCAAATTTTTCAAATGATAGGAAATTATATTTATAAAAAAGTTAAAAAATAGTTTTTTACTATGTGATAAAATACTCTATTTTTAGTTAAATATATAAATTTAATTTTAAGTATGGTAAAATACTTTATTTTAATAAAACTATAAGAATAAATCTATTATAATCATTTTTAAATTCTAAAAAATAAGATATCTCTTTAGATATCAGTATCGTGAGTTTAGAGTTTTATCGCACCTATTTTTTTTAAGTGCTATTTAGCTCTTTAAAAGAAATTTTAATATCAAAATTTATAAAGGAAATTTATGAAAAAATTACTGTTTAGTTTAACGGCATTAGTAGCTTTAACTAGTGGCTTATTTGCTCAAAGTATTGTTGTTGCTGCTACGCCAGTTCCCCATGCTGAGATATTAGAAGCTGTAAAAGGTGAGCTAAAAGATAGAGGATATGAGTTAGAGATTAAAGAATTTAATGATTATGTTATACCAAATTTAGCAACTGATAGTGGCGAAGTTGATGCAAATTTCTTTCAACATGAGCCATATTTAAATGAATTTAATAACAACAAAGGGACAAAACTTGTTGGTGTTGGTTCAGTTCATATCGAGCCAATGGGAGTTTATAGTATCAAAATAAAAAGCCTTGATGAATTAGAAAATGGTGCTAAAGTAAGCCTTCCAAACGATCCTACAAATGAGAGTCGCGCACTTGATATATTAGCTGATGCAGGACTTATTGAGTTAAATGATAGTAAGCTTAAAACTCCACTTGATATCATAGATAACCCAAAAAAGTTAGAGTTTATAGAAGTTGAAGCTGCTTCAGTTCCAAGAACTTTGCAAGATGTTGATATAGCAGTTATAAACACAAATTATGCGATGAATGCAGGTTTTAATCCACTTAATGACTCACTTAAGCTTGAAAGTACAGAAAGTCCATATGCAAACATTATTGTTGTAAATAGCGGAAAAGAAGAAGATGCAAAGATAAAAGCTTTAGTTGAAGCTCTTAATAGCGATACAGCAAAAGAATTTATAAAGACAAAATATAACGGCGCTATAATTCCAACTTTTTAAATGCTTAGTTTATTTTAAATTTAGGGCAAATTGCCCTAAATTTTTATCTTTTTAATGAACATTATCTATAATTAGTTATAATAATTTTTTTACTTTTAAGGATTTTAATGCTCCAAAATTTTGCAAATTTCATAGTAGAGTTAGTACATGATTGGAGTTATGGGGGTATATTTTTTATGATGTTTCTAGAAAGTAGCGCCCTTATACCATTTCCTAGCGAAGTTGCTATGATACCTGCTGGATATTTAGCATCACAAGGCAAAATGAGTGTTATGCTTGCATGGCTAGCAGGAACTGCAGGAAGTTTACTTGGTGCAACTTTTAACTACTATATATGTTACTTTTTTGGTCGTGGACTTATAGATAGGTATGGTAAATATGTTGGTTTAAATGATCAAAAAATGGCAAAATTCGAAGAATTTTTTGAAAAACATGGTGAAATTTCAACATTTAACTGCCGTTTAATACCTGGAATTAGACAATATATTAGTCTACCTGCTGGTCTTGCAAAGATGAATTTTGCAAAATTTGCTTTTTTTACAACACTTGGAGCAGGAATTTGGATGGCTATACTTCTAGCTTTAGGATATTTTTTAGGTGAAAATATGGATTTTGTAAAAGAGCAACTCCATATCATTATAATAGCTTTGCTAGTGCTAGTTATGCTAAGTTTTATAGTTTATTTTTTATTTTATAGATACAAAAAGGCTAAATAACTAGCCTCTATTTGTTTTTAAAAAACCTATTAATTTTAGCATGAAGTTTGAGCCAATCTTTTAGCTCATATATCGGATGCCCTGCGTATTTTTTACCACTTTCTAAACTTTTAGTAATACCAGTTTTTGCTGCACATTGAGTAAAATCTCCTATTTTTAGGTGACCTGCTGTGCCACTTTGTCCGCCCATGACGACATTTTTACCAAGTGTTGTTGAGCCAGCTAAGCCACTTTGTGAAACTATGATGCAGTTTTGACCTAACTTACAGTTATGACCAACTTGAACTAAGTTGTCTATCTTTGTGCCTGAACTTATAAT
>JAAYFN010000090.1 GCA_012728225.1 Campylobacter sp. | reverse complement strand
GTTGTTGCGCTATCAAAACTTCCAGGAAGAGAAGAGCTTATTGCTATGCTTCTACAAGTTTGGAATGCACCGGTACAAAATTTTACAATCGGTTTAAATGCGCTTAAAGAGAAAAAAGAACAAGAATCAGCATAATTAAAAGGATAATAAATGGCAATTACAAAAGAAGATGTATTAGAGTATATCTCTAATCTAAGTGTTTTAGAGTTAAGTGAACTTGTAAAAGAGTTCGAAGAGAAATTTGGCGTAAGCGCAGCTCCAGTTATGGTAGCAGGCGGTGTAGCTAGTGCAGGCGTTGAGGCAGCAGAAGAAAAAACTGAATTTGATGTTGTTTTAACTGATGCTGGCGATAAGAAAATCAACGTTATAAAAGTTGTTAGAGCTCTTACAGGGCTTGGCCTTAAAGAGGCAAAAGATGCAGTTGAGAGCACTCCATCAACTCTTAAAGAGGGCATTAGTAAAGAAGATGCTGAAGAGGCTAAAAAACAACTTGAAGAAGCTGGAGCAAAAGTCGAGCTTAAATAGTTTAAACTTAAAACTAAAGAGAGAGCCTTTAAAAAGGCTCTTTTAAATTTGTGTGTCAGCACACCAACCTGCTTTCAAAAATTTTGCCACGAGGTAGATAAATGTTAAATAGCCTATATTCAGGAAATCGCCTAAGAATTGACTTTTCTAAGGTCAAAAAAGAGATAGAAATTCCAAATTTATTACAATTACAAAAAAAGAGTTTTGATAGTTTTTTATATACAGATAGCTCAGATATGAGCGGTATGGAAAGAGCTTTTAAGTCCATCTTTCCTATACATGATCCGCAAAATAGACTTAGTTTAGAGTATGTAGGATATGAAATTTTAAGACCTAAATACTCAGTTAGAGAGTGCATGGAGCGAGGGCTTACATACTCTATAAATTTAAAGATGAAAATTAGACTTGTGCTTTATGATAAAGATGAAAAAACTGGAGATAAAGTTGGCATCAAAGATGTAAAAGAGCAAGAAATTTTTATAAGAGATATACCTTTAATGACCGATAGAGTATCGTTTATTATAAACGGTGTGGAGAGAGTTATTGTTAATCAACTTCATAGAAGCCCAGGAGTTATCTTTAAAGAAGAAGAGAGCTTAACCGTTTCTAATAAAAGAATTTATACAGCTCAAATAATACCAGATAGAGGTAGTTGGCTCTATTTTGAATACGATGCAAAAGATGTTTTATATGTTCGCATCAATAAACGTAGAAAAATGCCTATAACTATTTTATTTAGAGCACTTGGATATACAAAACAAGATATTATTAAACTTTTTTATCCTATAAAGACACTTCATATAAAAAATGGTAAATTTTTAACTAAGTTTATTCCTGATGAGTTTAGTGCAAGACTTGAATATGACATTAAAGATGCTAAAGGCAACGTAGTTCATCAATCAAGCAAAAGGCTTACAAAGAAAAAAGCAAATAAACTTTTAGAAGATGGGCTTGAGTATGTTGAGTATCCACTTGAATTACTTCTTGAAAGATATACAGCCGATCCTATATATAATCAAGAAAGTGGTGAAATTTCATATGATATATTATCATCTCTTGATGAGACAAAAATCAGTGAAATTTTAACTTCACAAAAGACAATAACCATAGTTAATGATCTTGCTAAAGGTGTTGACAGTAGTATTGTAAATTCATTTTTACAAGATACTGAATCACTTAAAGCACTTCAACAAAGCGAAGAAGTTGATGATGAAAATGATTTAGCGGCTATAAGAATTTATAAGGTTATGAGACCAGGTGAACCTGTGGTAAAAGAGGCTGCTAGGGAGTTTGTAAGGGATCTTTTCTTTAATCCAGAAAGATATGATCTTACAAAAGTTGGACGTATGAAGATGAATCATAAGCTTGGGTTAGATGTTCCTGAGTATGTTACGGTTATGACTAGTGAGGATATTATTAGGACAGCAAAGTATCTCATAGGTGTTAAAAATGGTGAAGGCTTTATTGATGACCGCGATCACCTTGGAAACAGAAGGATAAGATCTATTGGCGAGTTACTAGCAAATGAAACTCACAAAGGTCTTATGAGAATGCAAAAAAATATTAGAGATAAATTTTCAACACTCAATAGCAATATTGAGGATTTGATGCCTTATGACCTTATAAATGCTAAAACAATTACAACAACGCTTATGGAATTTTACACAGGTGGCCAGCTTAGTCAGTTTATGGATCAGACAAACCCACTTAGCGAAATTACTCATAAAAGAAGGCTTTCAGCATTAGGTGAGGGCGGATTAGTTAAAGAGCGTGCAGGTTTTGAAGTTCGTGACGTTCACCCAACTCATTATGGTAGAATTTGCCCTATTGAGACACCAGAAGGACAAAATATCGGTTTGATAAATACCTTAGCTACATACGCTAAAGTTAACGATCTTGGTTTTGTTGAAGCTCCATATAAAAAAGTTCAAGATGGAAAAGTAGTTGATGATATAGTATATTTAACAGCTATTCAAGAAGAGGGACTTGTTATCGCCGCAGCATCGGCAAAGTTAAATGAAGATGGAAGTTTTAAAGATGAGTTTTTAGAGGCTAGAAAAAATGGTGAAACTATTCTTGTTAAAAAAGATGAAGTCAACCTAATAGACCTATGTTCGGGTATGGTTACAGGTGTTGCAGCATCGCTTATACCTTTTCTTGAACATGATGATGCTAACCGTGCTCTTATGGGTTCAAACATGCAACGTCAAGCAGTTCCACTTCTAAAATCAACTGCCCCACTTGTAGGAACGGGTATGGAGGCTACTATAGCAAGAGATTCATGGTTGGCTATAAAGGCAAAAAGAGATGGAATGATAGAAAAGGTCGATAGTAAAAACATCTTTATCTTAGGCGAAGATGAAAAAGGACCTTTTATCGATCACTATTTGATGGAGAAAAATTTAAGAACCAACCAAAATACCATGTTTTCTCAGTATCCAATAGTTAAAAAAGGTGATCAAGTAAAAGCAGGCCAGATAATAGCGGACGGTTCAAGTATGAACCAAGGAGAGCTTGCTATCGGTAAAAATGCACTTGTAGCTTTTATGCCTTGGCATGGATATAACTATGAAGACGCAGTTGTTATCAGTGAAAAAATGATAAGAAATGACGATTATACAAGTGTGCATATTTATGAAAAAGAGATTGATGCAAGAGAATTAAAAGACGGTGTTGAAGAGATAACCAAAGATATACCAAACGTAAAAGAAGAAGACCTTGTTCATCTTGATGATAGTGGTATTGTTAAGATAGGAACTAAAGTTAAAGCAGGTATGATACTTGTTGGTAAAGTTACTCCAAAAGGAGAAGTCAAACCAAGCCCAGAAGAGCGACTTTTAAGGGCTATATTTGGTGAAAAAGCAGGACATGTTGTCAACAAATCACTATATGCAACATCATCTATGGAGGGTGTTGTAGTTGATGTTAAAATTTTTACAAAAAAAGGTTATGAAAAAGACTTTAGAACGTTAGAGGCTTATGAGAGTGAAAAGACAACCTTGGAAAAAGAGCACCATGATAGACTTTTAATGCTTGATAGAGAAGAGATGCTTAAAGTGACATCTTTATTGCATCTAAAAAAACTTAAACGTGATGGAATTTTAAGTAAAGTAGAGTATAAAAAAGGGGATATTGTCTTAAAGGAAAATCTCGAAAGTTCTAATCGTTTTGCTTTAAATAGTTTTATAAATTCATATGATGATGATACAATCAAAGAGTATGATGACATCAAAAATCACTTCCAAAATGAAAAGCGAAAACTAAAAGATGAGCATGATGAAAAACTTGAAATTTTAGAAAAAGATGATATTTTACCAAGTGGTGTTGTAAAACTTGTCAAGGTATACATAGCTATCAAACGTCAATTAAAAGTTGGTGATAAAATGGCAGGACGTCACGGAAATAAAGGTATAGTTTCAACTATAGTTCCAGAAGTTGACATGCCATATCTTCCAAGTGGCAAAAGAGTTGATATTGTTCTTAACCCGTTAGGTGTTCCAAGTCGTATGAATATAGGGCAAATTATGGAGAGTCACTTAGGTTTAGTTGGTGTTAAGTTAGGAGAAGAACTAGAGAAGATTTTTGAAGAAAAACAGGGTCAATGGGTTCAAAATTTAAGAGATAAAATGATAGAGATAGCAACTACTGCCAAACTTATGGATGCAAAAGAGGCCTTAGAAAACATGGATGATGAGAGATTGCTTAATTATGCAAGAGATTGGAGTAGGGGAGTAAAATTTGCAGTTCCAGTATTTGAAGGTATCGTTCCTGAAGATTTTGTAAGATTATTTGAGCTTGCAAATATAGATCCTGACGGCAAGACTGATCTTTATGATGGTAGAACTGGTGATAAATTTAAAGAAAGAGTTAACGTTGGATGTATGTACTATCTCAAACTACACCATTTAGTTGATGAGAAGATTCACGCAAGAAGTACAGGACCTTATAGTCTTGTTACACAACAGCCAGTTGGTGGTAAGGCACTATCAGGTGGGCAAAGATTTGGTGAAATGGAAGTTTGGGCATTAGAAGCGTATGGTGCAGCGTATAGCTTAAGAGAGATGTTAACTATTAAATCTGATGATGTTGAAGGTAGACTTGTGGCATATAAAGCACTTATACGTGGTGAAAATGTTCCAAGTGCAGGTGTTCCAGAGACATTTTTTGTGCTAACTAAGGAGCTTAAATCCTTAGCACTTGATATCGATATATATAAAAAGGTGAGCGACGATGAGTGATTTTGAGTTAGAAAAAATTGAGATTACAGAAAATGAAAGACCGCATGATTTTGATGCTGTACAGATAAAGCTTGCTAGCCCAGAAGAGATAAGATCGTGGAGTTATGGTGAGGTTAAAAAGCCAGAAACTATAAATTATAGAACACTTAAACCAGAGCGAGACGGACTTTTCTGTGCTAAAATTTTTGGACCAGTTAGAGACTATGAGTGTCTTTGTGGTAAGTATAAAAAGATGCGTTTTAAAGGGCATAAGTGTGAAAAATGTGGGGTGGAGATTACAAGTTCAAAAGTAAGAAGAACTAGAATGGGTCATATCGATCTTGTTACTCCAGTTGCACATATTTGGTATGTAAGCTCTCTTCCAAGTAGGATTGCTACACTTCTTGGTCTTAAGATGAAAGATTTAGAAAGAGTTCTTTACTATGAAGCATATATTGTAGATAATGCAGGAGATGCATTTTATGATAGTGAAAATAGTAAAAAAGTAGAAAAGTATGATGTTTTAAATGAAGATACATATCAAAGATTAGAAAAGTTATATTTTAACACTGGTTTTAGCGCTAAAATGGGTGGTGAAGTTATAAGAGATCTACTAAGTGAACTTGATTTGGTTGAAATTTTAAAAGCTCTTAAAGAGGATATGGAAAATACCAACTCAGAAGCTAAAAAGAAAAATATCGTAAAACGTTTAAAAGTAGTAGAGAGTTTTGTATCCTCAGGAAATCGTCCAGAGTGGATGATGATAACAGCCCTTCCTGTACTTCCTGCTGATCTTAGACCACTTGTAAGCTTAGATGGTGGTAAATTTGCAGTAAGTGATGTAAATGATCTTTATCGTCGTGTTATAAATAGAAATTCTAGACTTAAAAGACTTATGGAGCTTGATGCGCCTGAGATTATTATAAGAAACGAAAAGAGAATGCTACAAGAGTCAGTTGATGCTCTTTTTGATAATGGTCGCCGTGCTAATGCTGTAAAAGGAGCAAATAAAAGACCTCTTAAGTCTCTTAGTGAGATTATTAAAGGAAAACAAGGAAGATTTCGACAAAACCTATTAGGTAAAAGAGTTGACTTTTCAGGTAGATCGGTTATTGTTGTAGGTCCAAATTTGAAAATGGATCAATGTGGTTTGCCAAAAACTATGGCGCTTGAACTATTTAAACCTCATCTTATCGCAAGACTTCAAGAAAAAGGTTATGCAACAACTGTTAAACAAGCTAAAAAAATGATAGAAGATAGGATAAATGAGGTATGGGAGTGTTTGGAGGAGGTTGTTAAAAACTATCCAGTTATGCTAAACCGCGCCCCAACTCTACATAAAATGTCTATTCAAGCTTTTCACCCTGTCTTAGTTGAAGGCAAAGCTATAAAACTTCATCCTCTAGTTTGTGCTGCATTTAACGCAGACTTTGATGGTGACCAGATGGCAGTTCACGTCCCGCTTTCAAGCGAAGCGATAGCAGAGTGCAAGGTATTGATGCTTAGTTCTATGAATATCTTACTGCCTGCAAGTGGTAAAGCAGTTTCAGTACCAAGCCAAGATATGGTTCTTGGACTTTATTATCTTTCACTTGAAAAAGATGGTGGTAAAGGAGCTAATAAAATTTATGCAAATGTTGATGAGGTAATACTCTCTGTTGAAGCTAAATTCTTAGATCTTCACGCTAAGATCAAAACTATGGTTGATGGAGATACTATCTTTACAACAGCTGGTCGTCTTATTATTAAATCTATTATACCTGATTTTATCTCTGATAATATGTGGAATAGAATTTTAAAGAAAAAAGATATTGCAAATTTAGTTGATGAGGTCTATAAAAAAGGTGGGTTAGAGATAACTGCTAAATTTTTAGATGATCTTAAAAAATTAGGTTTTGAGTCAGCAACAAAAGCTGGAGTATCAATCGCAATGTCAGATATCATAACTCCTGATTCTAAAGATAAGTATATAGATGCGGCTAAAAAACAGGTAAGAGAGATACAAAGTCAGTATGGTGCAGGACTTTTAACAGATAACGAAAGATATAATAAGATCGTTAGCATATGGACTGATGTCAATAAAAAGGTTGCAGCTGAGATGATGAATCGCATTAGAACTGATAAAGGTGGTTTTAATTCTATTTTTATGATGGCTGATAGTGGAGCTAGAGGTAGTGCTAGACAGATTAGTCAACTTGCTGGTATGCGTGGTCTTATGTCTAAACCAGATGGATCTATCATCGAAACTCCGATTGTATCAAATTTCCGTGAAGGACTAAATGTGCTTGAGTATTTTATCTCAACTCACGGTGGGAGAAAAGGTCTTGCTGATACAGCTCTTAAAACAGCAAATGCTGGTTATTTGACAAGGAAACTTATAGATATTGGTCAAAATGTTAAAGTCACAGAAGAAGATTGTGGTACTCACGAAGGTATTGAGATCACCGAAATTACTGCAAATGGAGAGTTGATAGAGAGTTTGGAAGACCGAATTGAAGGTAGAATTTTAAGTGATGATGTTATAGATCCGATTACAAATGAAATTCTATTTACTGCAGGAACATTGATAGATGAGGAAAAAGCTTTATTTATAGTTGATTCTGGTATAAAATCAGTAAATATCAGAACTCCTATTACTTGCAAAGCTAAGAAAGGAGTTTGTGCTAAGTGTTATGGTGTAAATCTTAGTGAAGGCACACTTGTTAAGCCAGGCGAAGCAGTTGGTATCATAGCAGCTCAAAGTATTGGCGAGCCAGGAACTCAGTTAACTCTTAGAACTTTTCACGTCGGTGGAACAGCTTCAGCAGAGCAACAAGACTATCAAATTGTCGCCAAGAAAGAGGGATTTATTAGATACTATAACATTACTACTTATGAAAACAACGGCAGACAGATAGTATCTAACAGAAGAAATGCAGCTATTTTAATGGTTGAACCGAAGATAAAAGCACCATTTGATGGAATTTTAGAGATAGAAACTTCACACGAAGATATCATCTTAATAGTAAAGTCTAAAAAAGATAGTGCGAAATTTATAGTTCGAAAGAAAAACGTTGCTAAAGCAACAGAACTTGCAGGTGTTAGTGGCAAGATAGAGGGTAAATTTTATCTACCTCATGAGAGTGGAACTGTAGTCAAAGAAGACGATACCATAGCCGAGATCATCAAAGATGGATGGAATGTTCCAGGCCGTATTCCATATGCTAGTGAGATAAAAATACCTGATGGTGAGCCTGTTAGCCAGGTTGTAAAGTCAAGTGTAAATGGAACTCTTAAATTTTATGTATTAAAAGGCGATACTTTAGAACGCATCAAAAGCATAAAAAAAGGTGAAGAAGTTAAAGAGAGAGGACTTTTTGTAGTTATAGCTGATGAGGTTGGACGTGAGGCTATGAGATATTATATACCAAGAAAGTCTATTATAGAATTTAATGATAATGATATAATCAAAATTGGCGAACCAATAGCTAGACCTAGAAAAGAAGAAAACATAGTTATAGCAGAATGGGATCCATATGCAACTCCGATTATTTCTGAAGCAGAAGGAACTGTTAGGTTTGAAGATATTGAACCAGGATATAGCGTAACTGAGCAGTATGATGAGTTAACAGGCGGAAGTAGACTAGTTGTAAATGAGTATTTGCCACAAGGTGTTAAACCTACCATTTTAGTTGTAATGAAAAATGGTGAAATTTTAAGATATCAAATGGAGCCAAAAGCTGTTATTCACGTAGCAGATAAAGATAAAGTTAATATTGCAGACATTTTGGCTAAAACTCCAAAAGCGGTCGCAAAATCACAAGATATCACTGGCGGTCTTCCAAGAGTTAGTGAGCTGTTTGAAGCTAGAAAACCTAAAAATGCAGCAGTTATAGCAGAGATAGATGGAACTATTAGATTTGATAAACCTCTTAGATCAAAAGAGCGTATTGTTATTGATTCTCCAAATGGTACAAGTGTAGAGTACTCTATAGATAAAAATCGCCAAATTCAAGTTCACGCAGGTGAGTTTGTTCACGCAGGTGAGAAGTTAACTGATGGTGTAGTAAGTAGTCATGACGTTCTTAGGGTTTTAGGTGAAAAGGCACTTCACTACTATCTTATTAGTGAAATTCAACAAGTTTATCGTGGCCAAGGTGTTGCTATAAGTGATAAACACATTGAGATTATTGTTTCACAAATGTTAAGACAGGTGAGAATAGTAGATGATGGAAATACTAATTTTATCGTTAGTGATCTAATAAGCCGCCGTAAATTTAGAGAAGAAAATGACCGTATCATGAGTATTAAAGGCGAACCAGCCATAGCTGAACCTATTCTTTTAGGCGTTACTAGAGCTGCTATAGGTAGTGATAGCTTTATCTCAGCGGCTTCTTTCCAAGAAACAACAAAAGTTTTAACTGAAGCAAGTATAGCGGGCAAATTTGACCATCTTGAAGATTTAAAAGAAAATGTTATATTAGGTAGAATGGTGCCAGTTGGAACAGGTCTTTATAAAAATAAAAAGATTAAGATCAAAACCGTAGAAGATTAAAATTTGAGGGCAAATGCCCTCTTTTTAAATTTATAACGAAAGGTAAAAATGTCGAAGTATATAAATTACCAAAATTTCGGTCTTTTACTTCTTAGAATTTCGCTTGGAATTTGCGTGTTATTTCATGGAATTTCTAAGATTCAAAGCGGAGTTGGAGGCATTAAAGGTATGTTAGTAGCTAAAGGAATTCCTGAGTTTATAGCTTATGGTGTATATTTAGGCGAAATTTTAGCTCCTATTATGATAATCATCGGGTTTTATACTCGCCTTGCTTCTATAGTGCTTATAGGAACTTGTATTACTATTCTTTATGTAGCGTATGCAAATTCACTTTTTAGTTTTACAGCTCATGGTGGATTAGTTGCTGAGATAGTTTATTTATACTTAGGTGGTGCACTTTGTCTTCTTTTTTGTGGTGGTGGTAAATTTAGTATAAAAAATGATTAAAAGCACTTATTAATCAACAATTTATCTAAGATAATAAAACAATGGTCAAATTTGAGATATGATTGTTTTATTCAAGTTAAGCAGTTTATAAAAAGATGGCGTTTTATATAGATCTTATTTGCTGTTTAAAAAAATAGTTTTATTTATAATAACTAAAGTAGCAAAAAGTATAAATTTTTAGGTAAAACTAGAGTGCAAATTTCATCAAATTTTGATGTTGAATTTTAGTTTTAAATGATGATTAAAGATAGAGTATTTTATCGTAAATGATAAGATGATAAAAGAAAAAATAGATATTCAAAAAGGAATTTACAAGCATATTTATGGGTAAATTTAAAGACTTAACAAAACTCTAAGCTAAATTTAGGTATTATCTATTCTTTTAAAATAAATTTAATGACGAAAGGAAATTATTGTGCCTACAATAAATCAGTTAATTAGAAAAGAGCGTAAAAAAGTGATTTATAAATCCAAATCACCCGCACTTAAAAATTGTCCTCAAAGAAGAGGGGTTTGTACTAGAGTTTATACTACAACTCCAAAGAAACCAAACTCAGCTTTGAGAAAAGTTGCCAAAGTTAGGCTAACAAGTGGTATTGAAGTTATTAGCTATATCGCTGGTGAAGGACACAACTTACAAGAACACTCTATCGTGTTAGTTAGAGGCGGTAGAGTTAAAGACTTACCGGGTGTTAAGTATCATATCGTTCGTGGTGCACTTGATACAGC
>JAAYFN010000089.1 GCA_012728225.1 Campylobacter sp. | reverse complement strand
GAGCTGGAACTGTTACGAAAAGATGATCTCCCATTTTTCTAGCCTTATATTCTGTTTCATAAGCTTTTGCACTGTTTGAATTACCTTTAAAGTCGATCTCTTTTAAGTCTTCTTTTAAGTTAGTTTTTTCTTCTTTGTGAATTACATAAAATTCTTCTATATCCATTCTACCTCCATCTGCTTTAAGTCCCATATCCATGGTATGTTCATCAGAAAATGGGTGCGCAAAAACGATTTTTAGTGGGATATTAGACCCTTTATCTAATGCGCTTTCTGGAGTGTAAACCATTTGGAAGTGAGCATTTGCTCCAGTAAACATAGTTAGCATTATAGTAGTAGAAACAATAATCTTTCTCATTAATCATCCTTTAAATTTTATATTTTTAGTTCAAGTAGGCACTTAAAATAGTTTATTTTTTAAGTGCAACGTTTTATTCTATTATGTCAGAGCTTTTTATAGTTACTTTATGACCTTCTCCAGCATCAAGCATAGTTTCATACTCACCTTCTGGTTTATCAAACGTATACTCACTTGCATCATCAAATTTTCCCTCTATAATAACCTCGCCATCTTGTATGACACTAAAATTTACTCCATTTGCACTACTTCCATCGCTAAAACCACCCTCACAAGTGACGGTATCATCGCCATTATCAAAACAACTCATTAAAGCTGAGTGTGCAAAAACTGAAGAGCTCGCAAGAGCAACTGCTGTTAAACTAATTAAGATCTTTTTCATTCTTTTTCCTTTTATTAAGATTTATTTTTATTAAAGCCACCGCTAAAATTCCTATTTTTTGTTGGGGTTAAAGCTATTAATACAACTACTGCTAAAAGTGTAAAGTAATACACACTCATAGCACCAAGACCACTCGCACCAAGTGCTTGTCCAGCACTAAATACGATCGAAGCGACAATAAGTCCTAAAGCAAATGGGCCAACCGTAGCAAAGCACATCCATTTCCAGCTGTTTGTTTGCATTTTAACCATTATCATTGCAGCTATGCAAGGTGGTGTCAAGAGCATAAAGATAAGTATAGAAGTTGCATGAAGTGATGTATAACCGCTGTTGTTTCTCATCATCTCTTCTGCTCTTAAAGTATCTAAATTTTGCTCAATTTCTCCTTGAGTAAGCTCATCTTCTTTGTTTTTGTTTAAAAGATCTACTTCAGGAGCTTTTCCTAGTTCATAGATACTTCCAAGTGTTGCTACCGCACTTTCTCTAGCAGCAAATGAACTTAAAAATGCTATATTTACCTTCCAATCAAAGCCTGCAAGATAGGTAACATTTTCTAACGCTCTGCCTATTATCCCAAGCATAGAATTTTCTATACGTTCGTTTTTTTGATCTCTAAGGATTGTATTTTTTTCTGAAACTAGTTTTCTTAAAGCTTTGTTTATATCTTTTGCTTCTTCATCTTTTTTAGGCTTTAAAAATACAAAATACTCAGGATATTTAGCTTCAAATTTATCATCAGCCCCTTTTTTACCGAGCATTTTTTGCTCTTTATGTTTTTCGTAGATATTTACAAGTAAAGATACTTTTTCTCTACTATCTAAAAGAGTGTAATAGTTTGTATTACTAGCAACCTCATCAAATATTTTTAAAATTTTTGCTTCGTTCGCGTTGTAATATTGTACTTTTTCTGCACTAATACCAGGAAGTTGAAGCAGAGCAAAAAGTATGATAGCTACAGCCATTACGATTGTAAATACTTTTTTGATATATAACCAAACTCGCTCAAAAGCTTTTAAAATTACGCCTTTAAATGTTGGTACATGATAGGCAGGAAGTTCCATTACAAAAGGAGCAGTTTGCCTAACTTTAAGTATAGTTGATGTCAAAAATTTAGCTATTATAAGGGCTGAAATAATAGTTATCGTTGATATATAAAACATCATAATGCCCATTTGGTTAGGAAAAAATGCTCCAAGTATTAGAGTATAAAAAGGAACTTTTGCTAAGCAGTTCATAAGTGGAACTGTTAAGATGGTAGCCATTCTAGCTCTATCATCAGCGATTCCTTTTGTGCTCATAATACCAGGAACTGCACATCCTCCAACAAATGCTCCCCCTAAAACAAGAGGTAGAGTACTTTGTCCGTGAAGTCCGAATTTTCTAAATACTCTATCAAGTATAAACGCCATTCTAGGCATATATCCCACATCTTCCATTATTGCAATGAGCATAAAAAGTATAAAAAATATCGGCAAATAGTTAAGCAAAGCTACGGCTGAGTTTGTAAGCCAGTTGACTAGATCTGATATCATTGGTATGTTTATTATGTCAGCATCAGGGCATAAATTTGCTATAAAAACTTTTAAATTTCCCCAAAAAGGCCATATTTGGTCAGAGAGTTTGTATCCTTGAACTATGGCAAGTTGGTAGATGGCTATTATAACAAGTAGAAGTATTGGAAAGCTTAGCCATCGATTAAGTATGATTTTATCTATTTTTTCAGTTAGTGTAACTTTATCTTTTTTGCGTTCTTCTACAACTTCTGAAAAGAGATATTCGGCACTTTGGTATCTATAACTTGCTAGAAAATTCTCTGTTTTTTTACTGTATTGTTGGTTAAAATCTTCTACATTTTCTTTTACTGTGTTTGTAAAATTTTCATTGTTTATAGTTTTGATTATCACTGAGTCGTTTTCTAGTGCTTTTAAAGCAACCCATCTTTTGCTAGCATTTATAGAATTAACTACATTGTTGCTTAAAGAATTTTTTACATTTTCTATGTAAGGCTCTAACTCATCATAATTTATCTTAAATTCATTATATTTATCTATTTTTTTATATACATTATATATGGCATCTAAGATTTCTTTTTTACCCTCTTTTTTTGCTCCTACTGTAGTGACTATAGGACACCCTAAAAGTAAGCTAAGTTTTTCTATATCTATAAAAATATCACGTCTTTGAGCGATATCCCACATATTAAGTATAACTATAACAGGTTTTCCTATCTCAAGAAGTTGGAAAGTTAGGTATAAATTTCGCTTTAAATTTGATGCGTCGACTATGTTTAAGATGAGGTCTACTTTTTCATTAAGCATATACTCTTTTACAACTCTCTCTTCAAGTGAGTAAGAGTTAAATGAGTAGGTTCCAGGGAGGTCTACTAGCTCAACATCTAGCTCTTTATATGAGAAATATCCTGATTTTTTGTCAACTGTAACGCCTGGATAGTTAGCGATATGCTGTTTAACACCGCTAAGCATACTAAAAATAGTTGATTTACCGCAGTTTGGTTGCCCTGCTAAAGCGATAGTTAAATTCATAAAATCTCTATCTTTATAAGATCTGCTTCACTCTTTCTAAGAGATACACAGTAGTTGTGAATTTTAAATTCGATAGGATCCAAAAGAGGCTCTTTTCTTATCATCTCTACAATTACGCCAGCTACAAAACCCATATCTAGGAGTTTGTGTAGAAGTTTGCCGTTTGTATCTATCTCTATTATCTTGTAAAGTTTACCACGTTCCGCATTGCTTAGTAACATATTTTAAATCCTTATAAACTATAAAAATTAAATATTTTGAAATATTTAATTGGTGTAATTCTAACTAAACAAAGCTTAAAATCTTATAAAGATAATAATCAATATCACAATTGATAGATAAAAATTTACTATATTAAATAAAAGCTTGCAAATTTTCAAAATTTTAGATATAGTTCAAAAATTTTATTTTTGGGGAGTTTATATGACCTATGATGAATTAGAGCTCGAAGCTTATCTTTTAGAGATTTTAGAAGAGTATCAAAATTTTGACGAGATGGATGACGAGGAACTTTATGAGCTTATAAATAAGGTAGCTAGCTTCATGGATGATGACTATGAAGAGGCTTATGAGTATATCACTCAGTTTGGACCGATTGATAAAAAACGCATACTAGCACTAGATCTGCTTTAGTATAATAACAGCTGCGATGGCAAATCCGCCAGCGTGACTGATACTTAGGTCGGCTTTTTGTATTTTAAATTTATTTGAAATTTCAGGAGTAAATTTGATGCATGGAGAGCCTCGTAAATCTTTATAAATTTCACAATCTTTAAACCCAAACTCACTTCCTATACCTGTCCCCAAAGCTTTACTTATAGCTTCTTTTGCAGCGTAAAAGCCCGCTAAAGTAACATCATTTTTAACAAGCATAATTTCACTTTGGTTTAAAATTCTATCTGTAAATTTATCACCAAATTTCACTTTAAGTTTTTCTATACGTGAAATTTCAACTATATCTATACCTATCATTTTTACCTTTATCTTTTACTGTTTGGATTATATCAAATTTTACACTATGAGGCAAAAGAGATATATTTTTAAATTTTATGAAATTTAGATATAATCTTACTTTTTAAAGGCTTATCATGTTTGATCTACCTACTATCTTGCTACTTTTAGGGCTTGGGTGTCTTATCGGCACTGTCGCAGGTATGTTTGGCATCGGCGGGGGTGCTATTTTAGTGCCTATACTAACTGGTATATTTATAAGTTATGATATGAGTAATGAGCTTGCGATTAGAACGGCTCTTGGCACCTCTATGTCAACTATCATCATCACATCTTTTTCAAGTGCAAAAACTCACCATAAAGCCGGTTATGTGATGTGGAAATACTTCTGGCTTATCGCTGTTGGAGTGATATTTGGGACATTTATAGGTAGCTCTATTGCTGTGCGGGTAAATCACGTTTATTTAGCTATATTTTTCTCTTTTATTATGTTTTATTCTGCAACTAGAATGTTTTTTGCTAAAAACGAAGTAAGACAGGGAGCAAAAGCACTTTCTGACTTTATGCAAAGCGTTGCTGGAGTTTTGATAGGTATTATCTCTTCACTTGTTTCGATAGGTGGAGGTATGCTCACAGTTCCATTTCTTGCTTGGCAAGGGTTTGATATCAAAAAAGCTATCGGCACATCTTCAGCAGTTGGTTTTCCTATAGCGGTGGGTGGAAGCATCGGGTATATGTTAAATGGTTGGGAGCTTACAGATTTGAGTGAATTTCGTGTTGGATATGTGAATTTGTTAGTAGTTGTTATAGTTTGTACTATGAGTTATATTTTTGCACCTTTTGGTGCTAGACTAACCCATAAACTGCCTAGTAATAATATCTTAAAACTATTTGCTATCTTGCAGGTTTTTTTAAGTATTAGAATGGTCTATGTTGTTATTTAACTATTTTGTATAAATATACTATTTCTCTTAAGACATCTTAAATTTAAATAAAAAATAATATTATATAAGTGATAGGGTTGTTAATGTTATGAAGAAAACTATGTTGTTATTGGTAGCTATAGGCAGGAGTGGTGTGCTTATAAGCCAAATCATAAAAATTATATGTCTTGAACTCGATACTAAAACTGTTGTGAGAGTAGAATTTCTAAGATAAACTTGAAATTTTAAAAAAGGTTTGAAAGGGTAAATTTACCCTTTCAAATAGTGCTATTAGTTTAGCTATTAGTTTTACTTGGTTCCCAGCCATTTAAGTCTATACCTGATTTACCTGGCGCTAGAATGTTATTAGGGTCAAGTGCTTGCTTGATACGATGGTTTATATCTCTTGCAACAGGTCCGAAAGTTTCAGCTACGTGATCCATCATTCCGTTGTTAGTTCTATAAATACCATACCCCATCTTAGCCATCTCATCGATAAGCTCGTGGAATGCTGCATCAGCTGCAAGTCTTTCTTCTTCATTTGTTCTATCATACAAAATATCAACGATATGGTGCATATCACGCATACCAACAACAAACTCACCAACGTAGTCAAGTCCATGTTTGTTTAGTATCTCTTTAGTTTTTTTCATTTGCTTAAGAGTGTGATCGCCTAAAGCAGGTGAAACAGGTGCAAACCACATACTTCCACCACCACCTTTCCAGTTGTATAAACTAAACTCTTGAAGTGTTAAATCACCTTTCATAAGAGCAGTTCTATAATCCCAAATAGGATCGCCTTTTAAATCATCATCGCTGTAATAAACAACATCATCTCTATGTTTAAACAAATTTTTTACAATTTCCCAGTTGTGGTTTACTGTAACTTCATCACCATAAAGTGCAGCATAAACTGTCCATGCCCCAAGTTCGTGATCTTTTCTTAATTGCTCAAGTTCTTCATCGGTGATATGGCCTGCACCGTTGTGATAATTTCTCCTATCTGCAACTGCTGCAGCTTCATAGCTTGTGCTTGCGATTGTAAATGAGTTTTGTAAAACCCCACCTATTCTGTAAGGACGAAGAGTTTCAACTATCTCAGTAATGTCGTTTTCTTTAGGGAAACTGATACAAAATGGCTTATAAACAGGAGGTTCTGGCATTAGCCAAAAGCCCATTTTTGTAACTATTCCATAGTTTGACTGAGTAAAAATTCCATCTAAATACGGTCCGTAACCCCATTTAAATACTTGCCATGAGTTTGAATTTTCTATACCGCCCATGCCAGTTCTTAGAACTTGACCATCGGCTAAAACAACTTCCATTCCACATTGAAACATAAATTGCTCACCGTATGGTGTATATCCAATACCTCTATCTAGAGTATTTCCTACTGGACCACATATAGCACTTGGTGCAGCAAAGCTTAGCCATAGTTTCATATTTTTTTCTTTGATATAATCATAAAGAGCTTGATAAGTAACACCTGGTTCAACTAAAGCATAAGCAAGCTCTTCGTTAACTTCGATAATTTTATTCATTCTTCTTAAATCAAGCAGAGCAGAGCCTTTTCTACCTGGTGCAGTTGTGCCATATCCTAGGTTTTTACCTGTTGAGAATGTCCAAACTGGAATTTTGTACTTGTTACAAACTTTCAAAATAGCTTGAATTTCTTCTGTGTTTTTAGGAGCCATAGCCATACTTGGCATTAAGTCTTCTATCTTTTTAGACATCATAACTTTACAGTATGAGGCCATCTCTTCTTGTTTTAAGTAGATAAATTGCTTTCCAACGATAGCAGTGAACTCAGCAACTGCTTTATCCATCGTAGCTTCATCAACTTTTGGTGGTAAGCTTAGATATTTTGCCATTTTTCATCCTTTTTTATCTTAAATATTATAAAATCTTTATCAACATTTCTGTTTATTGTGTAGTCATTTCTTTTAGCTATACTATTTAAGATTGTAAAATTTGCATTATCAAGTACGCCAACAGCTCTTCCAAATTTTATAAGTTCATTATCTATCATAGAGCTTGAGTCTTTAAAGTTTGCTAGCAAGTCTATCTCTTTTACAGTGTCAATTTTAAAATTTTCACCAACATAATCCTTAGAGTTCTTGCTTACAAAAAGAAGTTCTCCCTTTTTAAGCTCACTTGCACTTAAATTTGGTCCAAGTATGCTTAAACCTGCAACTGCACCCATTCCTTTTAAAGTATTTCTTCTCATTTCGTTTACCATTGTGCACCTCCTTCATCAAACTCTCCTCTAGCTAGAGCTAAAGCTAGCTCTCTAAGTGTGACTTTATCTATTTCTGTCTCTCTAAAAGGAGGCATAGCATTTAGACCATGTCTAACGACATTTTCAATAATCGCAATTCTGTCTTCAGCCACTTCTTCTGGGTAAGGTATAGTTACTGTTTGATCACCTACATTTGTGTATGTATGGCAATATGCACATAGTTTATTGTATGCATCTTTGTAACTATTCCAATTTTTTTCTACTTCCTCATCTGATACATCAGCTCCGCTTGCAAAGACAACGCTGCACAAAAGAGCTGTTAATAGAATTTTCTTCATCCTTTCTCCTTGACCTTTATAATAAACAAAAATTGTTTAGAAGTATTGTATATTAATCTTGCTTAAAAAGAGATTTTATTGATATTTAGTCTCAAAATTTAAACTATTTTTTAGTATTGTTTAATTTGTAACAAATTTACACCTATTTTGAAGATACTTAATTAATTTTTGCTTTGTTGATTATCGATTGTTAATTTCAAAATATAATTACAAAAGATAAAAATTATTATTTAAGGAGATTATTCATGAAAGAGTATAAACTTTATATAAACGGAGAGCATAGAAGTTCAGGCAATGGTAACGTTATAGATAGTATAAATCCAAATGATGGTTCGGTTTTTGCTAAAGTTCATATGGCTAGCAAAGATGACATTGAGTTAGCTATCGAGTCAGCTTATCAGGCTCAGAAAAAATGGGCCAAAACAACTCCTAGAGAAAAAGAGGCAGTGCTTTTAAAAGCTGCAGATATATTTGATAATAGACGCGATGATATAGAAGAAATTTTAATGAAAGAGAGTGGATCAACTCTTGCGAAATGTAACTTTGAAATAGGAGTTGTAAGTGATATTTTAAGAGTTGCAGCAGGTGAGGCGAGGCGAGTTAATGGTGAAACATTTGTATCAAATGATGAGGGTGTTTTTTCGTATTCGCTAAGAAGACCATTAGGCGTTATAGCAGGAATTTCACCATTTAACGCTCCTATGATACTCTCATCAAAGAAATTTGCTTTTGCTATTGCAGCGGGAAATAGCTTTGTGCTTAAACCATCATCACAAACTCCTGTTTGTGGGCTTGTTTTTGGTGAGATATTTAAAGAAGCTGGGCTTCCTGATGGCGTGCTAAACATCATCCCTTGTAAAAGTTCAGATCTAGGTGATACATTCCAAAAAGATAAAAGAGTTTCAATGATAACATTTACAGGTTCAACTAGTGTTGGTAGAGCGATAGCTAAAAGTGCAGGTGAGTATATGAAAAAATGCACATTTGAGCTTGGTGGAAAAAGTCCTGTATTAGTTCTTGATGATGCTGATGTTAAATATGCGGTTGATACTGCATTTTTTGGTACATTTATGCATCAAGGACAAATTTGTATGGCTGGAACTAGGGTTATTGTTCATGAGAGTTTATATGATGAGTTCGTTAAATTGTTTGTTAAAAAAGTAGGAACACTTCAAGTTGGAGATCCAAGTGACCATAAAACTGTTATAGGACCGCTTATTGAAGAAAAGCAGTGCTCATTTATAGATTCTTTAGTAGAAGATGCAGTTAAAAGAGGTGCAAGAGTACTAACAGGTGGAGTTGGAACAAACAAAGGATGTTTTTATCAGCCAACAACTATCGTAGATGTTACGCCGGATATGGATATATTCCAAACTGAAGCGTTTGGACCAGTTGTTGCTATATCAAAAGCACGAGATACTGATCATGCTATCGAGTTAGCTAATGACAATGACTATGGACTTAGTTCGACTGTTGTTACAAATTCTATTGAAAATGCTCTAAAATGTAGTGAAGAGATAGAGTCAGGAATGGTACATATAAATGGACCTACACTTCAAGATGAGGCACATATCCCATTTGGTGGAGTTAAAATGAGTGGTTTGGGCCGTGAAGGTGGGCGTTTTGCTATTGAAGAGATGACTGAGCTTAAATGGGTTACAATGGAAGCTCTTGGCAACCATAAGTATCCGTTTTGATGCTTAATTTATACAAAGAGCCTTTTAAAAGGCTCTTAAATTTAGTGAGCTTTAGTTGCATATCTAAAAACTCTAAGTGAGTTTAATATAGCTAGGCAAGTTACTCCAACATCGGCAAATATAGCTGCCCACATACTTGCTAAACCAAAAATAGCAAGGATAAGTACTATAAATTTTATACCGATGCTAAAGATTATGTTTTGATATGCTATTGCTACTGTTTTTTTAGAAATTTTAATAGCAGTGATGAGTTTTTCAAGGTTATTGTCAAGTAAAACTATATCGCCTGCTTCTATAGCCGCATTACTTCCAAACATTGATATACCTATATCTGCTCTAGCTAAAACAGGAGCGTCATTTATGCCACCTCCTACGTAAGCAAGTGTACTTTTAGTGGGCTTTTGGCTCATTAAAATTTCCAAATTTTTTACTTTATCAGCAGGCAAAAGTTCGGCATAAATTTCATCTATACCTAAATTTTGAGCGATTTTATTAGCTGTCTTTGCTTTATCTCCTGTAAACATAAAGGTTTTTATACCTGCATCTTTAAGAGTTTGTATAACTTTTTTAGCCTCTTTTCTCTCTTGATCTTTAAATGTTATATAGCCTGCGTATCGGCCATTTATAGCTAAGAATGAAGATGTTTCATAAAGTGTTGGAAGTTCGAAATTTGATAACAACTCATGATTTCCTATTAAAATTTCACTTCCATTTATAGTTGCTTTTATCCCTTTGCCTGGAATTTCTTCTAGTTTGCTTATAAGAGTTTCATCTATCTTTTCGCCTAAGTGTTCTTTGTAATGCTTAATAAGTGAAATTCCGATAGGATGAGTGCTATGAGCTTGTGCATAAGCACTAAATTTTAAAATTTCATCTTGGTTAAAACCGCTATTTGCAACTATCTTGCTTATATTAAATTCACCTTTTGTTAGAGTTCCCGTTTTGTCAAAAATCACAGTTTTTATTCGCCAAAGAGCGTCTAAATAATTACCACCTTTAACCAAAACTCCTCTTTTACTAGCTCCTGCTATACCACCAAAAAAGCTAAGTGGCACAGAGATAACCAAAGCACATGGGCAAGAGACTACTAAAAATATCAAAGCACGGTAAAACCACTCTTTAAAATCTCCAAAAAATAGAGGCGGGATTAAAGCTAAAAATAGTGCAGCAATAACTACAATAGGAGTATAAACTCTAGCAAATTTAGTGATAAACTTTTCTTGATGAGATTTTTTAGAGCTAGCATCTTCTACAAGTTCTAAAATTTGAGCTACAGTTGAGTTTTCAAAAAGTGCACTAACGCGTACTTGAAGTAAACCGTTAATGTTTACATATCCACTTATTATCTCATCTCCTATTTTAAGCTCTTTTGGGATACTTTCGCCTGTAAGAGCTGAGGTGTTTAGTGATGATCTTCCTTTAATGATAACTCCATCAAGAGGGACTTTTTCACCTGGTTTTATAAGTATAATATCACCAACTTTTATATCTTTAGGGTCAACTCTTTTACTGCAATAGTCTGTTTTTAAATTTGCATAATCAGGCATGATATCCATCGCTTCTTCTATGCTTTTACGTGATTTGTTAACAGAGTAATCCTCAAAAATTTCGCCTACACGGTAAAAAAGCATAACAGCGACCGCTTCAATCTGTTCACCTATGCAAAATGCACCAATTGATGCGATGCTCATAAGGAAATTTTCGTCTAAAAAAGCTCGATTTTTTATGGTTTTAATAGCACTTATGGTTATTTTTGTGCCAACAAATAGCCACGCAACTATAAATAGGACTATTTTTAGATAAGAGTTGCTAACAATAAGAGCAGTAAGTGAAAAACCCACTGCTAAAATTATAGATAAAATCTCTTTTTTCATCGCTGTATCAAGGTATTTGGTTCAAATTTAGTTATGATAATTTGAGCTTTATCTAAAATTTCATCTTCCATATCTTCATTTAAAATTAAAGTCATTTTAGATGTAATAAAATTTATATTTACACTCTCAACTCCGCTGAGTTTGGAAATTTTATCCTCTATTTTAGCTGCACAATTAGCACAAGCTAAATTTTTCAAAATATATCTTTTTTTCAACTCTTATCCTTTTACTCATTTATATGTATAAAGCCTTGCTCAAAAATGGACCTAATATGCTCATCTTTGAGGCTATAATATACAACTTTGCCATCTCTTCGGTTTTTAACAAGCAAGTTTTGTTTAAGAACTCTAAGTTGATGAGATATGCTTGACTGGCTCATCTTAAGAAGAGCAGCTATATCACAAACACACATTTCATTCTCTCCTAAAGCCCAGAGAATTCTCACTCTTGTAGAGTCGCCAAAAACTTTAAAAAAGTCTGCCAATTTATCAAGGCTACCATCATCTGGCATTTTTTTAGCTACTTTATTGATTATCTCTTTATGTATGATGTTTACTTCGCAAATTTCTTTTAAATTTTCACTCATATTTCATCCTTTCATATGAACATATATTCATATATAGAAGTATACCTTCTCTTTTATAAATATTTTATAAATTTACTTTTTGTAGTTAGTGTTATAGTATTAAAATGAGTAAAGGGTTGGTTTATTGAGCTATAATTTAAACTTTTTGTGGTATTGGTTTGTTAAGATAAACAAGAGCAGAGCTCATATTAATGGCACTTTAAGAGTATTTAGTAGTTAAAGTTCTTTAAGTTTTCTTATCTCATCACGCAAAGCAGCAGCTTTTTCAAACTCAAGTGTGGCTGCAGCTTTGTTCATTTCAGCTCTTAACTCTTTGATGATTTTAGCGCGCTCACTTGCAGGCATTTTCTCCATCTTTTTAGTAGCTCTTAAAATTTCTGCTGAGTCATCAGTTCTTAAACTATCTTCTAAATTTCTTGATGCAGAGTGTGGTGTAATACCGTGCTTTTGGTTGTATTCATTTTGATATTTACGTCTTTGTTTTGTGATATCTATCGCTTCTTGCATGGAATTTGTTATCTTTTTGCAAAACATTACAACTTTACCGTTTACATTTCTTGCAGCGCGTCCCATTGTTTGGATAAGGCTTGTGCGTGATCGTAAAAAACCCTCTTTGTCTGCATCCATTATCGCTATTAAGCTAACTTCTGGCAAATCAAGACCTTCTCTTAGCAAATTTATACCTATAAGCATATCAAATTCACCTTGCCTAAATCCTCTTATAAGCTCATTTCGCTCAACTGCATTGATATCTGAATGCATATATTTGACTTTTATGCCAAGCTCTAGGTAGTATTTACTAAGCTCTTCAGCCATTTTTTTGGTTAAAACTGTGACTAAAACTCGCTCATTTCTAGCTATAACATCTTTAGCCATATCATGTAAAATTTCAACTTGATTATCACTGTCTTTTAACTCTATTTCAGGATCAAGAAGTCCAGTAGGACGTAAAATTTGGTAGAAAATATTTGGATCTGAAAACTTAAGTTCAAGCTCATTTGGTGTAGCAGAAACAAAGAGAAATTTAGCATTTTTAGATATATATTCATCAAATTTTAAAGGTCTGTTATCAAGCGCACTAGGAAGTCTAAAACCGTACTCTACAAGAGTCTCTTTTCTGCTTCTATCACCTGCGTACATTCCTCTAAACTGCGGTAAACTAACATGGCTTTCATCAACGATGACAAGATAGTCAAGCCCTTTGATCTCATAGTAGTCAAAAAGTGTGTAAGGAGTTTCGCCTGGTTGTTGTCCTGTAATGTACCTAGAGTAGTTTTCAACTCCTTTTGTTGATCCTGTCGAGCGCAACATCTCAAGGTCAAACTCAACTCTTTGTTTAAGGCGTTGTTCTTCAACTAGTTTGCCGTTATCTTTAAAATACTTTAGTCTTTCATCAAGTTCTTTTTCTATACCTTTAATAGCCTCTTTAAGACGATTTTCACCTACTATAAACTGACTTGCAGGATAGAGAATAAATTTATTTATATCTTTTATGCGACGATTTTCTAAAAAGTCAAAGTAGTAAATTTCATCTATCTCATCTCCAAAAAACTCTACTCTAATCGCCTCATCGTTAAAATAAGCTGGAAAGATATCAAGCACATCACCATTTACTCTAAAATCTCCATGATCAAAGAAGTTATCATTTCTTTTATATCCCATATCGACGAGTTTTTTTAGTAGTGTTCTTTGTGAAATTTCAGCTTTGTTTTCTAAGATCATAACCATGCCTTGGTACTCTGCAGGATTTCCAAGACCGTAGTTTGCCGAAACTGATGCGATAGTGATAACATCATCATAACTTAGCAAATTTGCAGTTGTTGATAGTCGCATTCTCTCTAGTTCATCATTTATAGAACTATCTTTTTCTATAAAGAGATCTTGCCTTGGCATGTAAGCTTCAGGTTGATAATAATCATAGTAACTTATAAAATACTCAACTTTATTTTTAGGAAAAAAGCCTTTAAATTCACTATAAAGCTGAGCTGCTAGAGATTTGTTGTGGGTCATAACAAGAGTTGGGATATTTAACTCTTTGATGATATTTGCCATAGTAAATGTTTTGCCACTTCCAGTTACTCCTAATAAAGTTTGAAATTTAGAACCGTTTTTTATTGATTTAACTATCCCGTTAATTGCTCTTTTTTGATCCTCACTTGGGCTAAATTTTGATGAAATTTTAAACTCTTTCAAACATATTCCTTTTTATATTAAGCAAAATTTGATACAATTAAACATTATATCAGAATTTAGAGGTGACAAATGTTTGGAAACAGTTTTGAAAGTGAAAGTGTAGTTCCAACTTTAAGTGGTAAAGTTAAAGAGCTTATAGCAAAGTATAAAAGTATATCTAGTGAAAATGAGCAGTTAAGAAACGAGCTTACGGCAAGTAAGGCGCAAAATGAAGCATTAAATTTTCAGCTTAACAAGCTTGAAGAGGATATCACGGTTAAGGGTTTAACTGAAGATGAGCTTTTTCAAGAGATAGAGCATGTTTTAAGTGATGAAAGAGCTTGAGGTTTATATCACAAGTCGCTCACTGTCAAGATCGTACAAGATAACAGTTGAGGATGAGTTTGCTGATATTTTAAAAAAGGAGCTTGATGGCATTGTAGATCAAAACAAGAACCTTGATGCTAAGGATCTTCTTTTAGCTTTTGTTAAAAAAAGTTATGAGAAATATATGCAAACTAAGGAGATAAATGAGATACTTCTTAGGATAGAGGAGAGTGAATGAAAAAGGGCGCAATAGAGAGTTTATTGGTGTTTATCATTATTATCTTTATAGTGATAAAAGTTGTAGTTCCGAAATTTACAGGTGAGGTTGGATCTCAGGTTACTACTTATCAAGCTTTAACTGAGCTAGAAACGGCGATTGAAGATATAAGGCAGTATTATTTTAAATATGGACAAATGGGACAGATAAGTATGATGACCTCTGTGCAAGGATTTGAAGATACCACTATAAGACTGGAGAAAAATACTCCCGTGCTTTACGGTATAAAAGATCCAAAAAACGGTGCAAAATGGTGTGCTAAACTTGAGATAATCAAGCAAGATAATACCGATTACATCAAGGTCGATACTACAAGCGATAGAGGTCCTGAGTGTAAAGAATTTCGTTCAAGTCCAAAATTTCAAAGTTTAAAATTTACAAAGTTAAATTATTAAATTTAGGAGTTAATTTCTTTGAATTTAAAATATATACTCAGAGTATCCAAATTTAATCATCGCACCTAGTATGATAAGGGTTAAGATTCCAGCGAAAAATCCGGCCAAAACATCATCTAGCATTACGCCATAACCGCCTTTTACATCGCGGTCAATACGTCCTATAATAGATGGTTTTTTGATGTCAAAAAGTCTAAAAAAGACAAAACTTAATATACAGGCAAGAATACTTATAGTTTCGTTGTTTATTGTAACCGCCAAGCCCATACTCATGGTTATCCAGATGCCTACAACTTCATCTATAACTATATTTGGGCTATCATGCTCACCGCCATTTAACTCATACTTATCGACTTCTCTAATTCCAATGAGTGTAAAAAGTATAGCTAATAAAAAAAGCGTTTCAAGAGTAAAAAAATATATTATCAAAACACCTACGATAAGCCCAGCTAAACTTCCCCAACTCCCAGGTGCAGGTCTTAAAAAGCCAGCTCCAAAAAATGTTAGTATCAGTTTGTTTTGTTTTTCATTGTACTTTATCTCGTTCATTTAAATCCTTTTACACAAGCGATGTTGTCTGATAGAGTTTAGCTAACTCTTTGTAAAAATCAAACTCGCTATGTGTCTCTAAAATTCCACTACTTGGGAAGATATTATCATAAATTTCTTGTAAGTTTTTAAATCTTTCTGGGTGAATTTCTGAAAGGATTAAGGCTGATATATCTTTTCTCATGAGTATTGTAGGAGGTAAAACCCCAGCCCACAAAAGTTCTCTTATGGTAGGACTGTGGTATTTAACGTGGTGATGAGATCCATGAGGACAGGTTTTAGAGCTTACTATCGTAGCACACTCATCACAGTATACAAACTCAGGCATGATAAAAATTTCTATATCTAAATTTGCTCTAACTTTGTCTATGATAGTTTGAGGTTGATTTTTATCAAAAAACATACCGATCGAACCGTGATTTTGCCCAAGTATAACTTTATTTGCACCAAAATTATATGCAGCGATGCACTCTAGTTCGGGATTTTTATGTTCACTAAAAAGAGTTGTGTTGTTAAAAGGTATAACTTTAACTCTATCTTTAGGTAAAAAATTCTCAACAAAGAAATTGAGAGTTTTAAGACGAAGTTCGAAGTCGAAAGCATTTTCTTTTAGACTTCTTGTAAGGAAAAGTATGACAAAGTCAGCTTTATCGATAGCCATTCTTATAAGGCGTTCATGCACGCGGTGAAAGGGGTTTGCGCTAAGCATAATAGCTGTAGTTTTTTGTAAATTTAAGCTTTTTTTAGTTTGTTTAAATTCTAATTTCTCTTTTTCTAGTGAATCGTTATAAATTTCGATAGCTCCACTAAGACAAAATTCACCTTCTTTTTTAGGAGTTGTTGCGATAGCGTTTGCGTCAAAGATAGAGAAGAAATTCCAGTAATTTTTATGTCTAAAACTAGAAGATACATAAATTTTACCAACTTTTTGAGAGTTTAGATATAGGTTGATTTCATCACCTAAATTTACGCTTTTTGCAACTTCTTGATTTTGTTTGCCGGTAGGAGCGAAGATATAAGCGTAAGGGATAAACTCACGATTTAAATAGCTAGTTGCTACAACTTCTTCTATTTGGTTTTCATCCATTAGGCGATTGAAATTTGATAAAATTACATTTTTTATAAGTTTTAGAAGTCCATAACTTTCGCTAGTTATCGTTATGTTTTTGGATGTCATATCTCTTTCTTTTCTCCCATAGTGACTTTCTAGAAATACCAAGCTTTTTAGCAAGATCGGTATCGGTAAAACTATCTTGATAGTTAAGGATAATGAATTTAAAATACTCATCTATTGTAAGTATATCGTTAATCACATTAAAATTTTCATCTTTTTGTAGATTGAGTGTATCAAACGGTAACTCGCCTTTAAAATTTAGAGCATTTACAAATACTTGCTTGTCTGATATGAGATCGTAAAAAAGATCTTTTTCTTTTATGCTTTCAAAATTTAAAATATATGTTGGTAAGGTTGTTTTTTCTAAAATTTTAAGATTTTCATCATTTAAATTTATGACTTTAATCTCAAAATTATTAGCTTTTGCATATTCATAGATAAATTGATCTATGGATTTTTGGTTGCAAGCCTTGATAAATAGTGGAAATTTTATATTTTTAAAGCTAAAATCTAAATCTTTTTTGTTTTTAAATGTAAAATCTAGATAAGATCTAAAGTTTTGTTCGCTTCTTTTGAGTTTTTTAAACTCATCAAAGTGATCTATCTTTCTTATCAACTCTTCAATCATAAATGGCTTTTGGATATAGTCACTCGCACCCGCTTTTAATGGGCGTGAAACTGTGTCATTACTTATATAAGATATAAGCATAATGACTATAGAATCACTGAATTTTTTAATAACTTCATACATGTTTTCACCAAACATATTTGTTGAAAGCAAAACTACATCTGGGCTAGGAAAGTTAAACACATCATTTATATTAGTCAATATCTCACAGTCATGATCAAGGCTTGCTAGTTTTGCAGCGATACTTTGAGCTAGATAAACTTCATTTTCTACTATTAAAATTTTCAAATTTCAGTCCAGTTTAGATATTTAAGCGTGATGCTTGTTTGTGCAGCGATGCCTTTTTTCTCACCAACAAATCCAAGTCCTTCAGTTGTTGTAGCTTTAACATTTACTCTATTTGTTCCTAAAATTTCAGATACAACTTCTTTCATTTGATGTTTATAAGAGCTAAGTTTTGGAGTTTGAGCGATAATGGTTATATCCGCATTTACTACTTCATAGCCGTAACTTCTAACTCTTTTAAGTGAGTCTTTAAGTAGAGTAATTGAGCTAATTCCTTTAAATTTAGGGTCATTATCAGGATAAAACTCACCTATATCACCAAGTCCACACGCACCTAAAAGAGCGTCTGTTAAAGCGTGAAGCGCTACATCTCCATCACTATGAGCTTCAAAACTATACTCACAAGGAACCTTTACACCACATATCATAAGTCCATTACCACTTTTGAATTTATGCACGTCGTAGCCATTGCCTACAAAACATTCACTTGAAGGAGCTTTTAAATTTAGCTTTAAAAGATCGTTTTTTGTAGTTATTTTAAATGCCCTTTCATCACCTTTTATAAAACCCAAATTTCCACCTATGCTTTTTATAGCCATACTATCATCAGTAAAAATTTCACCACTTTTAAGGGCAGTTTTAAGTAGAGATGTTTTGCTGATTTGTGGGGTTTGGATAAGCTTTAAACTTTCACGTTTTATAGGCTCAGAGTTTTGATATGTGGTATCATTTACACTTAGATATGGACTAATACAGTCAAATTTATCACACTCTTTAATAAGAGTTTTTATAAGCAAGCTAGGAATTTCAGCTCTTGCTATATCGCTGACCATTACATACTCGGTTTTTACCAAATCAAGAGCATTTTTAAGTGAAATTTGACGACTATCTCCGCCGTTTATATACTCAAAACCAGGTTCAAATTCTCTCATTAAATTTAGCTCATCAGATGCACCAACGATAATAACAGTTTTAAATTTATATGAGTTTGTGAAATTTTTAGCAACGACCAACCATAATGGATCGTGCCCACTTCTAAGCCACTGTTTTTTAGCCTTCATTTGCATTCTTGAACTAGCTCCAGCAGCTAAAAGTACTAAAGATATATCCACAAAAATCCTTTTTATATAATAACGTTACTATTATACACAAATTTTCTTTAAAGCATATTTAATAAAGGTCAATAACTTATTATCTAAAATATAGTATAATTTTGGCAAAATTTAAAGGAGAGATGATGAATAAAGATGAAATTTTAGAAAAGTTGGGCTCTGTAATATACCCAGGCTTTAAAAAAAGCATAGTTGAGTTTGGGTTTGTTAAAGAGATAATTCCAGGTGAAATTCCAAAAATTAAAATCGAGATAGTTTCAGCTAAGTCAGAAGTTGCTAAAGAGATAGAAAAAGATGTTATAAAAACCTTAGGTAAAGCTGAAGTTAAGATAACTCAACCAAAGCCACCAGAAGAGAAAAGAAACACTCAAAGTGGAAAAAATATAGCTCCACAAATAAAGCACTTTGTCATGGTAAGTAGTGGTAAAGGCGGCGTGGGCAAAACTACAACGACAGTAAATTTAGCTATTTCTTTAGCAAAACTTGGTAAAAAAGTTGGAGTTTTAGATGCTGATATATATGGTCCAAATATCCCTAGAATGCTAGGTACTGAGAATGCAAAACCTGTGGTAGTTGGTCAAACTATAAGACCAGTAGAAACTCACGGGCTTGAGATGATGAGTATGGGAGTGTTGATACCTGAAGGACAAGGGCTTATATGGCGTGGAGCGATGATAATGAAGGCTATCGAACAGCTACTAACTGACGTGTCATGGAGTGATTTGGATGTGCTTTTTATCGATATGCCACCAGGAACTGGGGATGCACAGCTTACTTTAGCTCAAAGCGTTCCAGTAACTGCGGGGATTTGCGTGACTACGCCTCAGCAAGTTGCTCTTGATGATACAAAAAGAAGCCTTGATATGTTTGATAAACTTCATATCCCAATAGCGGGAGTGATAGAAAATATGAGCGGATTTATAAGTCCTGATAGTGGCAAAGAGTACGCGATATTTGGCAAAGGGACAACTGAAGCTATCGCAAAAGAGTATAAAACTGAAATTTTAGCTGAAATTCCTATTGAAATGGCTGTTAGAGAGGGTGGCGATGAAGGAAAACCGATAAGTTTTTACTCACCTAATAGCGAAAGTGCTAAACGCTACGAAAAGGCAGTAGCTAGACTTTGGGAGATTATAGAAGGTGTTGATAAAGATGAGTTAGCAGATAACTCAAAGATACAACCAACGCAAATGTAATTTAAGGGCTTTTGCCCTTAAATTACTTATTTTGAAGCTTCAAATTTTAGTTTTTAAATTTTTTATTAGAATAAAGGAAGTCAGCTGAGCCTATGAAATCCTTTTTATTTTGTGAGCTTAGTATCCGTTTGTTAGGATTGTCTCCCTTAACCACTTCTGACTGTAAGGAGAAATCGAAGGTTTGTTGCGATCTGCTATCTTGAACTGCTTCTTCACTTCGAAATACATCTCGTAAAGATCTATCTGAAATATTCTCAGTATCTCTAGATCCGTATTCCCCGCTTCTCTCATCTCCCTGGCTGCTGAGGTCCAAAAGACCTTGTCTAGCTCCATCCGTTCTTGCCACTTTATCGCGTTTAGAAGCTCTATCGACGTCATCGACTTCATATCCGCTTCGCAACCCGCTATCTGTAAAGCTCTGCACCATCTCATCAGTATGTTTATTTGATAAGTTGTCACCTTCCCGTTTTCTCCGTTCATCTCCATCATCTGAGTTGGACTTTGGTAAGCCCATATCACCTCTTTGCATGTCTGTTCCGCTAGACACTCCCTTAGAAGATTGTAATTCACCTCTATCTCTATCGGCTCTATCATCGTATCCCAATCGAACTCTTTCATCGTTTAGCTCCTTTACTCTTTTATAGTATTTATCCTTTTTTTTAAATTTGTTTATTTATTTTTTTAAAGCTTCAAATTCAGCTAATGCTTGATCATAATTAACTTGTGCTTCATCTGAATATTCTTCTTTAATATATTTATCATTTATATATGCTAAATAAGAATCTAAACGCTTTTTTGCATGTTCAAGTTCTGAACTTGCATAATAAACTTTTATTGCATTAGCACAATTCTCATCATACTTATAATCAATAATATCTTTTTCATCAAAGTACTTACCACTTTTTTTAAGCTCTTCACCTGCCTTTATATAACAATCCCTCATAACGCTTCTGGCTTCATCAAGATTATTAGTGTAGTAAGCAGTTGATTTTGATTCGGTACTACACCCTGTTAAGACTAGAGCTACAAGAACACTCGTTAAAAATACATTTTTCATATTTTTATCCTTTATTAAAAATTTGTTACGATATTATAACAAGATTTATTTAGAAAAGTAATTAAATTATTTTATTCCCTTAGGTATTTAGTTAATATTAAGCATTTAAATATATAAATTTGAAAATTTAGCAAAACTCGCTAAAATATCCACAAAATTTAGAAATTTAGGAAAATTATGGTAGAAGTTAGAAATTTAACGATGAGATTTGGCAAACAAAGCCTTTTTGAGGATATAAACTTAAGCCTTGATAAAGGCAACAGATATGGTTTAATCGGAGCAAACGGAGCAGGAAAGTCGACATTTCTTAAAATTTTAAGTGGTGAAATAGAGGCTTCAACTGGTGAGATAAGTTTTGATTCAGGACTTAGAGTTGGCACTTTAGGACAAGATCAGTTGGCATTTGAAAATTTTACTCTAAAAGATGCAGTTCTTTACGGCAACAAGCGACTTTATGAGACTATAAAAGAGAAAGAAAAGCTCTATATGAGTGAGGAATTTACCGATGAGATAAATGAGCGTTTAGGTGAGCTTGAGATGATAACGGCAGAGGAAGATCCAGCTTATGAGTATGAGACAAGATGCGAGAAAATTCTAAGTTCACTTGGACTAAACGACTATGATAAATTTATGAGCCAGATAGAGACAAGTGATAAATTTAAAGTCCTTCTTGCTCAAGTACTTTTTCCTAGACCTGATGTTTTGTTTCTAGATGAGCCTACGAACAACCTTGATATAGACGCTATTTCGTGGCTTGAAAATGAGTTAAATCATCACGACGGCACGCTTGTAGTTATCAGTCACGATAGACACTTTTTAAACCGAGTTTGCACGCATATCCTCGATGTTGATTTTAAGAAAATCCGTGAGTTTACAGGAAACTATGATGAGTGGTATATAGCGTCAAATTTAATGAGCAGAAAAGCTCAAATGGAGCGTGATAAAAAGCTAAAAGAAAAAGAGGAGCTAGAGAAATTTATTGCTAGATTTAGTGCAAATGCTAGTAAAGCAAGACAGGCAACAAGTCGTCAAAAAAGGTTAGATAAACTTGATACTAGCGAACTTATGACAAGCTCAAGAAGAGATCCGAGTATAATGTTTAAGCTAGGACGTGACATAGGAAATGAAATTTTAAGTTTAAATGAAATTTCAAAGAAATTTAGTGATATTGTAGTATTTGATAACTTTAGTTTTAAGCTTGAAAAGGGCGATAAAGTTGCAGTTGTGGGGCGAAATGGTGTTGGTAAAAGCACTCTTTGTAAGATTATCGTAGGTGAGATAGAGCCTGATTTAGGAAGTGTGCATATGGGCGCAACTATTGAGTCAGGGTACTTCCCACAAGATACAAACAACCGTATAAGTGGAAGTTTAAAGCTATATGAGTATCTTCAAGATGAGAAAAACAAAGATCTTGATGAGATACGTAAATGTCTTGGTAGGATGCTTTTTAGTGGACTAGAGCAGGAAAAAGAAGTTGGAAATTTAAGTGGTGGAGAAAAACACCGAGTAATGTTAAGTAAACTTATGCTTATAAAGCCAAATTTATTAGTTCTTGATGAACCAAATAACCATCTTGATTTAGAGGCTATCATAGCTTTAGGTGAAGGGCTTTATAACTATGAAGGTAGCGTTGTTTGTGTAAGTCACGATAGAGAGCTTATAGATGCATTTGCTAACAGAATTTTACATCTTAAAGGTAGTGGTGAAATAGTCGATTTTAGAGGAACTTTTGAAGAGTATAGGTTAAGTATCGGCGAAGATGTTTAAATTTAAGGTTTAAAATGAGTGAAGAGATAATAGAAGTTAAGATAAATGGTGAAATTTACAAGACTAGCGAAAGTGAAACTTTGTTTAATTACCTTGAAAAACAGGGGTTTAATGTTGAAAAAATTGCTGTGGAGAGGGATTATGAAATTTTATCAAGAGAATTTTGGGATAAAGTTCTGCTAAAAGATGCTAAAAATTATGAAATCGTGGAGTTTGTAGGTGGAGGATAGCGAAATTTGGTCTAGAAATGATCCATTAGTTACTAAAAAAGTCAGCAAAGCAAAAGTAGCTATTTTAGGTGTTGGTGGATTAGGTTCAAATATCGCTATGATGTTAACTAGACTTGGTATCGCCAAACTTGTTTTAGTGGATTTTGATATAGTTGAGGCTAGCAATTTAAACAGACAGTTTTTTAACCAAACTCACATTGGAGAGCTTAAAACTAAAGCTTTAAAAAGTGAACTTCTAAAGATAAACCAAAATATTTTAATAGATACTTTAAATTTAAAGATGACCAAAGATAATATAGGTGAAATTTTAAAAGATGAGAGTTTAATATGTGAAGCTTTTGATAATATTGAAAGCAAAGTTATGGTAGCAGAGTTTGCCTCTAAGAGTTCGGATAAAACCTTTGTTTTAGGTAATGGAATGGGCGGATATGCTAGTTCAAATTTGATGAAAACAAAGAAATTTGGAAGCAATGTTTATATTTGTGGAGATCAAAAAAACGCAAATAGCTTAGGGCTTATGGCACCAAGAGTTATGATCTGTGCAGCTATGCAAGCAAATATGATATTAAGGCTTGTTATGAATGAAAAAGATGTATAAAGGCAAAAGATGACAGATATGTTAAAGTTAGGTGATAAGGAGTTTAGCTCAAGGTTTATACTAGGAAGTGGAAAGTTTAATCCAGAGCTTATAGAAGCTTGTATTAACGAAGCTGGAGCTAAGATAATAACTCTTGCATTAAGAAGAGTAAATGAAAGCAAAGAGATAAATATACTTGATTTTATCCCTAAAGATATCACTATTTTGCCAAATACAAGCGGTGCAAGAGATGCAAACGAGGCCGTTAGGATAGCTAGACTTTCACGCCAGATAGTTGGGACAAATTTCATAAAACTTGAAGTTATAAAAGATAGTAAATATCTATTTCCTGATAACTATGAAACTCTAAAAGCTACTGAAATTTTAGCAAAAGAGGGTTTTTTTGTGATGGCTTATATGCATCCAGACCTAAATTTTGCTAGATCTTTAGAGTGTGCAGGAGCAGAAGCCGTGATGCCATTAGCCGCACCTATTGGAAGCAATCAAGGTTTATCCATGAGATCTATGATAGAAATTTTAGTTAGCGAGATAGATACGCCCATCATTGTTGATGCAGGTATTGGCAAGCCGTCTCAAGCGTGTGAAGCTATGGAGATGGGAGTCGATGCTGTGATGGCAAATACAGCTATAGCGACTGCGGGAGATATAAATTTAATGGCACGAGCTTTTAAAAACGCTATTTTAGCCGGAAGAGATGGATATCTCTCAGGCTTTGGTGGAGTTAGAAAAGAGGCAAATGCAAGTTCGCCACTTACAGGATTTTTAAGAGATGAGTGAAATTTTAGATGAAGTTTTAAATTTGCGTGAAAGTTTTAAATATAGTAAGTATACTAAAGATGATGTTTTAAAAGCATTAAATTCTAAAAACAGAAGTATAGATAACTTCAAAGCTCTCTTAAGCCCGGCTGGAGGAGATATGCTAGAGAGCATGGCAACTATGGCAAGAGATGAAACTAGAGCTAGGTTTGGAGATAATGTATCTATTTTCACTCCACTTTATATCTCAAATTACTGTGATAGTCACTGTGTTTATTGCGGATATAGTGTTAAAAATAAGATAAAACGCGCAAAACTTAGCAAAGAGCAGATAAAAAGCGAACTTATTAATATCAAAAAAAGTGGCTTAGAAGAGATACTTATTTTAACAGGCGAGAGTAGGACTCATTCGGATGTTGAGTATATAGGTGAAGCTTGCCAGCTTGCTAGGGAGTATTTTAAAGTAATTGGAGTTGAGATTTATCCTGTAAGTACTCAAGAGTATAGTTATCTTCATGAGTGTGGAGTAGACTATGTAAATGTCTATCAAGAAACTTATAGTGCTAATAAATATAACAAAGTCCACCTAAAAGGAGAGAAGACGAATTATAAATTTCGTTTCAATGCTCAAGAAAGAGCGCTTAAAGGCGGTATGAGAGGTGTTGGGATAGCTGCACTTTTAGGACTTGATGATTTTAGAAAAGATGCTTTTAGTGCAGGAGTACACGCTTATTTGCTATCTAGAAAATTTCCGTATGCTGAAATTTCACTATCATGTCCAAGGCTTAGACCTATTATAAACAATGGTCGTATAAATTCAGCAGACGTAGGAGAGAGGGAGCTTTTGCAAGTTATAATGGCTTATAGGCTGTTTTTACCATTTGCAACAGTTGTAGTTTCAACTAGAGAGAGTGCTAACTTTAGAGATAACGCTATCAAAATAGCTGTTAATAAAATTTCAGCAGGAGTAAGTGTTGATATCGGTGGGCATACTAGCAAGGTTGGAGATGAACAGTTTGAGATAGAAGATGGACGTAGTGTTGAGGCAGTTTGTAAAAGCGTAAAAGATGCGAGACTTTATCCGTTGATGAGTGAGTATATTTATGTCTAAGTTAGTAGTGATAGCTGATAGAAATTTATGTTTAGACATAGAAAATGGATATAGTAAAAGAGTTGAAGAATTCTTAGAGCAAGGTGCTAAAGTAGTGCTTAGACAAAAGGATCTTAGCTATAAAGAGTACTATGAATTTGCAAAAGATCTGCTTGTTAAATTTACTAAATTTGAGAGTCAAATTTATCCTCATAATTACAGCATGTTGGATTTAGGAGCTAAGAATTTATGGTTGCCTTTTAAACGAATTGGTGAGATTGAGTTAAGTGGTTTTCGTGAAGTTGTGGTATCTGTTCATAGTATTAGTGAAGTAGAACAAGCACTTGATCGTGGTGCGACATCGCTTTGTCTTAGTCATATATATAAGACAAAAAGCAAAGAGGGACTTGAGCCAAAAGGTGAGGAGTTTATAAGTTTAGTAAGAGCAAAATTTAAAACACAAATTCAAGAAATTTATGCACTTGGCGGGATAGATAGTCAAAATTTTAGATACCCTTTAAAGGCTGGAGCTAGTTATGTTTGTTCTATGAATGCTGCTATGAAGTGTCAAAATGTTGAGAAATTTATATCTAGCTTTTGCTAAAACGTAAAATCAAAACGGCAAAACAACGCCACCAGTTGCATTTTGTCTAACTATCTCATTATTAAGTTTTTCATCTTTAATGTCATCTATATGTTTGCTGGTTTGTTTAAAAGCACCATTATAAATACTTTGAGCTACTTTATCAAGAGCATCTTTGTAGACATCGCCACTATCATCAAAATCGCTTTTGTAGCGTTCTAAAATTCTCTCTGTTTTTACAGGTTCGCCACTTTGAGCATCTGTTAATCTATAATCAAGCAGAGCATTAACCCAAAATTTACCGTGGTTTTCCTCAACGCTAAATTTATAAACTTCATAGTTTAAAATAGTATCGGGGGATTTAGTGCTTTGAAATTTACTGCTTATAGCTTTATCAAGATCTTTTATAAGTTCTTTTGACTTAATAAATTTATTTTTAACTATAAATTTACTCTTAAAGCTTTTACCACCGTTAAATGATATTTTTGGCTCTTTTACTTCGATATAGATCTCGCTAGTGGTATTTTTGGTTAAGTTTTGCTCTAAATTTATAGCTATATCATCAGTAAAACGATCCTCTTTAAGTGCTATTTGGTTTTCTTGTTTTATTTCAGTTATATTTGCCTCTAAGTTTACCGTCTCCACGCTAATAGGTGCTTGTATAAGCTTTTGCGTTACGTTACTATCAGAGGCATTTAGTGCAATTAAACTTAGAGTTAAAATTGCTAATTTTTTTACCATATCACACTCTTATTTGATCCAACTTTAGAAACTTTAGTTTCATTTTCCCAAAATGCTAGTCCGCTACTAATATCTGTTAAAGTTAGTTGAAAATAGTAGTCAACTATCTGCCCTTTTTTGTCAATTCCTGCATTTCTTTGTATTATTTTACCGCTTAAGCTCATATCTGGCGCATAAAGAGTTCCTTTTTCTGCGATAGTATCTTGCTTAAACTCATCATTATCTCTTTTATCTCTTACTATATATGTAGTTTCATCTTCAGCTCCCTCACTTCCGACAGCTGTAGTTATAACTGCTTTTCCAGAATTTAGCAAAGCTATACGAATTTTTTTAGTTAAGAGATCTGTGTCGATTCTTTGTGTTGTATCGTTTATCATTGGACCCATTGCAACTACATATCTGCCACCACCAGGACGATTTAAAGCGCCACTTCTTAGCAAGCTCTCAACAGCTTGAGATGCGCCGTACTCAAAGTCAGCACTATCAAGCCCCATACTCATATATTCGCTACTTCCAGCACTTACGCCACCATCTATATATTCAGTTTTTGTTGAGCATCCAGCTAAGATAAAACCTGCTAGAGCTATTATAATTAAAGTTTTTTTCATTTTAGTGTCCTTGATATTCGTAGTGAGCCGAATCGATTCGTTTTTCATCATCTTTTGATGGATAATTTATACGAATTTTAAAATCACTTGTGTCTATGCTTGGTGAAATTCCACTTATAATGGCATTTCTGCCAGCCTCTACATTTACAGTTTTCCATTTTGAAAGCAGTGAGTCTTGAACAAATCCATCTTTGTCAACCCAGTCAACTTTATATGAAATTTTACGGTTTTTTGAAGTATCATTTTTGAGCACAGCTTGAGCCTCTTTTAGTCCATCATCTCTATCTTTTGAAACAACGCTTACTATTTTAAAATCACGCATTATACCACTATCTTCGACTATGATATTATGCTCTGCTAGCCTCTCTTCTGGGCTTATGGCACATCCTGTAAACAGCAAAGCCACTGTAGCTATGCTTAGTAGGTGTTCTCTCATGCTATACCATCCTTATTTAAACTTATAATTATTAAATTCTATTTTATCATAAACAAGATAACTTTTGGTTAACGATTTTACGTATATGATAGTATTTTTATCCCTGTTTGTCTCTATGTTAAGGAGTTTTCGTCCTTGGTTATCACTGATGGTAGCTATGCCTGTATTTGGAACATTTACTGCTTGGAATTCTTTAGGAAATACAGGTATATGACGAATATCAGCACGAGTTGTTAGGGCTGAATATATAGCAAAAACAGCAGTTAAGACGTTGTTATCACTATTTTTTTCCATTTGACTTGCATTGTATTGCAAGGCAGCTTTAGCTATAGCTCGTAAAGTCTCTTTTCTAACTATTATAGGACTTGTTTTTGAAAACTCAGTTCTTATGACAGCGTCCATATCAGAGATTGGTTCGCTTTTTATGCCATTAATAGAAAGATTAGAAAAGCTATTTTTAGGGCTAGTTAGAATAGGTAGCGCAACCCCAACATGGTATATATCGTCATTTACTAGGTATAGTGGCACATCTATACGTCGCTCGCTTATGCTTGAAGAGACCCCATTTTCATAAATTAGCCAAATTTTTGGAGTTGAAAATTTACTTTTACTAAGCTCAAAGTCTTTTTTGATCTGTCTATTTTGAGGATCCATTAAAAGACTCTCTTTTAATAGTTCTGAACCTTTTTTGTCACTTTCTAAGGCAAAATAAAGACCAGCCATATAAGTTATAAATGGATTAATAAAATCTTTGTAAATTTCATATGAGCCAAGGCTTTTATCAAAGGCTATACTTAGTTTATCCATTTGAGCGCGGTTATAAGCACTTTCTTTATTATCAAAAATTTCTTTAGCAGCTAGGACTTCGTCTGTATAGTAGGATTTAGCTCTTTCTTGTCTATTTAGTGCACGATTAAATTCAACTCTAGCATTCGCATGATCTCCAATACTAGCAAAATTTAGTGCTTTATATAAATTTATCATACCTCTTTCATAAAATTTACCACTATAATCAAGTGCATTATCATTTAGAAGAGTTGAGCTTATACCGCCACTTGTTTTGCTTATGATGCCTTTTAAATCAACGTTATATTTATACTCGTTTTCGGCTATATCAAAAAATTTATTACTTAGTTCGTACTCTTTACAAGCACGTGCTCTAAAGCCAGCTTTAAGTGCAGTATATAGTCGGTCATCACCCGCATTTATAGCTTTTATATCCTTTTTAAAGTTGCAATCATTTTTATAAATTTGACTTTGATATTCCTCTATATCGCCTTTATATCCTGTGATAGTAGCACATCCGCTCATAAACAGAAGTGGTAATATAAATAGAAATAATCTTTTCATTTTACTATCTTTTTTGCATATAGCGGAAGGGCTAAAATTTCTACACTATCTACTAAAAATGGTTTATAAAAGTTATAAAACTCACTAAATTCTTCTTGTTTTAGTGAAATTTCACAGCTCATACCAGAGGTGTTAAATTCTTTTTCATACTCTAAGTTATTTTTCTCAAAAAAATATTCAAAACGAGAGATAAGAGCAAAGGGAATGTTGAGTTTGCATAGATCTTTTATTTCAAAAGGCAGTACTAAATTTTCGCTAAGGGCTTTATTTATAGTTAAATTTACACTACTACTATAAGCTCTTACAAGTCCACCAGTTCCTAATTTTACTCCACCAAAATACCTAACAATAAATACTCCTGCATTTATAAGATCAGCCCCTCGTAAAGCACTCAATGCAGGTGGACCACTCGTTCCTTTAGGTTCTCCATCATCACTTTGATCTTCTACGATTTGTAGGTATTTGTTAAGGTGACGATAAGCCCAAACAATGTGAACTGCTTTTGGGTGGTTTTCTTTTAGAGTTTCATGAGTTTGGTTAAATTTTGAATATGGCGTCAAGCAGGCGATAAAATTTGATTTTTTAATCTCTTGGCTTGTGGTAATTGTATCTGATACACTATACAAAACTATCCTTCACGCTATGTTTGGGGAGGATTATATCTAAACTTTTTAAATGTCACTACTTTGAAGCTAAATTTACTTTTTAATAAATTTATGATATTTAAATAGCCACTTTAAAGAGAATTAAGTAAATTTTGATAAAATAACCAAATTTAGATAAAAAGGTTAAACTATGTTACAAACTTGTCTATTTCCAGCAGCTGGATATGGAACCCGCTTTTTACCAGCTACAAAATCGCTACCAAAAGAGATGTTACCCATACTTACAAAACCACTTATACATTATGGAGTTGATGAAGCTAGAGAGGCAGGAATGAGCCATATGGCTTTTGTTACAGGACGTGGAAAAAGAGCGCTTGAGGATTATTTTGATACAAGTTATGAGCTTGAACATCAAATAGCAGGCACAAGTAAAGAAGGACTTTTATCAGATATAAGAGATCTTTTAGATAGTTGTAAATTTTCATTTACTAGACAAAGATCAATGAATGGTCTTGGAGATGCAATAAATAAAGGTAGAGTTTTAGTTGGAGATGAGCCTTTTGGTGTAGTTTTAGCTGATGATCTTTGTGTAAATGAGGATGGAGAAGGGGTAATGAGTCAGATGTTTCATGTCTTTGAAAAGTATCGTTGTTCTGTTGTAGCTGTGATGGAAGTAGAGAAAAAAGATGTTTCAAAGTATGGCATAGTTGAAGGCCGTGAGATAGGTGATGGGCTTTTGATGGTAAATGATATGGTTGAAAAGCCAGATCCTGATAAGACTAACAGCAACCTTGCCATCATCGGACGCTATATTTTAACGCCAAATATCTTTACACAGCTTGATAGGACTAGTCCGGGTAAAAATGGGGAGATTCAGATCACAGACGCACTTTTAAAGCAGGCAAAAGAGAGCATTGTTTTGGCGTATAAATTTAAAGGTAGAAGATTTGATTGTGGCTCGCTTGATGGTTTTGTTGAGGCAACTAAATATTTTTATGAAAAGTTAAGAGATGTTCAAAAATAGTTTAAATTTCAGCACAGTTTCTTTAAATCAAATAGAAAAGTATGCTAATAGGATAAATGCTGAGTTTAGTGAAGGTAGAGTTGGGTATTTTCATCTACCAAAAGGTGGCGAAAAACTTATAAAAAGTGCTAAAGATATTAAAGATAGATATGAGTTTGAACGCATTATTGTTTTAGGGATGGGAGGGTCATCTCTTGGAACAAAAGCTCTTTATTCTTTGCTAGAAGATAGTGCAGAGTTTAAGATAAATTTTTTGGATAATTTAGACATTGCTAGCTGTGATAAAGTGTTAAATGAGTTAAATTTTGAAAAAACACTCTTTTTTGTGGTCTCAAAGTCAGGAACTACGATAGAAACTATAACTATATTTAAATATATCATATCTAAATTTAATGTGGAAAATTTTAGTAAAAATTTTATATTTATAACAGATCCAAATTCAAATTTAGAACATTTTGGACAAAAGCATAAAACTACAGTTTTTCATATACCAAAAAATGTAGGAGGTCGCTTTAGTGCTTTTAGTGCAGCAGGAATTATTCCGCTAACTTTTGCTGGAATAGATACGAAAGATATTTTAACAGGTGCAAAAGCTTGCAAAGAGCGGTTTTTTGAAGATGGTGATGATACTATACTTCAAAAAGCATATCACTTTGTAACTCATAAAAACGCTAAAATAAATGTACTTTTTAGTTATGGAGATAAATTTCGACACTTTAATGAGTGGTATGTTCAGCTTTGGGCTGAAAGTTTAGGTAAAAGACGTGAGTATAAAAGACTCGGGCTTACGCCAGTTGCGCTTATTGGAAGTAGAGATCAACACTCGTTTTTACAGCTCATAATGGACGGGGTTAAGGATAAAACTGTTACATTTATAAAGGTTCTTGACTGGAAAGATAAAAATAGTGCATCAAATTTAAGCTTAGAGTTTTTAGAAGTTTGTGATTTTACAAATGAACTAAATATAAGCGAAGTGTTAAATTTACAGTGTGAAAGCACGATGAGAGCGGTTATAAATGAAGGTATAAGCACTGATCTTATAACGCTTGAAAGGCTAGATAATTATCATGCGGGTTACTTAATGTATTATTATATGCTCCTAACAAGTGCTGCTGGGATAATGCTTGGGATTAATACTTATGATCAACCAGGAGTTGAAGCTGGAAAACGTATACTTAAAATGATAATAGATAGATAAAATTTCCAAAAAAGCGTATAATAGTTCATATATAAAATTTTAGATAAATTTATAAAGGATAATTTTTTTCGTTTACATTTATACGCTATAATTTTATAAATTAAATCAAAGGAGACAAAATGTCACAAAAAGTTATTGAGAAACTTAATCAAATTCAAGCTGATGCTTTAGTACTAAGCATTCAATTTCACAATTATCACTGGAACGTTAAAGGTATGCAGTTTCACTCTATTCACGAGTCAACAGAGAAAGCTTATCTTTACATAGCAGAGATGTTTGATGAGATGGCTGAAAGAGCTATTCAAATAGGCGGGAAAGCAGTAGTTTGTCCAAAAGTTTTACTAGAAACTGCTAAAGTTGAAACAGCTAAAAAAGATAGTTTTGACTGCAAAGAAGTTATAGTATTAGTTAAAAAAGACTATGAGTATCTTTTAAAGCAATTTAATGAGCTAGCCGAACTTGCTGATGAGGCTGGTGATAGAGCAACAACTGCTATGTGT
>JAAYFN010000006.1 GCA_012728225.1 Campylobacter sp. | reverse complement strand
TATCTACACTAGCTTTAAACCATTATTTGCTAAACTTATAGGAATTTTTATAATATGTATACTTATCACATACTTTATATCTAAGCGTTTTAACCGTCACATAAATAAAGAAATAGCCTCTATCCAACACTTTTTGTCAAGAGTATCTACCAAAAACTATAACGTAGCAATATCAAGATCCCCTATAAAAGAGTTTGACACTATCTCTAGACAATTAACTCATATGAAAAACAATATAGAGTCCTCAGATATCAAACTAGCCAAAAGATCAGCTAAAATCCGTCTTAAAAATACTCAACTTGAGGGAATTTTAAGCTCAATCTCTCATGAGTTTAAAAACCCCATAGCCATCATAACAGCTTCAGCTCAAACACTAGAAAAAAATCCTGATATAAGCAAAGAAGATAAACAGAAATTTATAGATAAAATAGTTAAAAACTCAGAAAAACTTGTAATTTTAATAGATAAATTAAAAATAGCTTTTGTTGATAATTTCTCTTTAAAAACTGAAGATGTAGCGTTAAAAGCCTTAAGTAACGAAGTTGCAAAAGAGCTTATGGAGTGCTATAAGGGACGTAAAATCCTAATAAACGGCAAAGAAACCATCATAAAAGCTGATAAAGATATGATAAGACAAGTGATACAAAATTTAAGCGAAAATGCTCTTAAATACTCAAATAACAACATACAAATAGAGCTTAGTCCATTTTCTTTAATCATCAAAGATAGCGGAGTAGGCATTAGTAAAGAAGATCAAAAATTTGTAGGAAAGAAATTTTTTAGAGTTGATAAAAACAGTTGGAATAACTCACTTGGGTTAGGACTTTACATCGTTAAAAACATCATCAAGCTTCACAACTTTGAACTTATAGTTGAAAGTGAACTTGATAAAGGCTCAGAATTTGGATTTAAATTTCCAAGCTCAAAGGAAATTTAATGAGAGAAAATCCTGAATTTTTAAAAGATCAAATTATTACATATATAGGCAACAAGCGTGCTCTTCTTGAATTTTTAGATAGTGGTTTTAAACTTGCTAAAAATTTACTTGGTAAAGAACGCGTAAGTTTTTGCGACCTTTTTAGTGGCTCAGGAGTTGTCTCAAGACTAGCTAAAACTCACTCAAATTTCATCATAGCAAACGATCTTGAACTGTATTCAAAAATTATAAATGAGTGCTATTTAAGCAATGATTCACAAAAATTAAAAGATAATATATCTAAAATTTGGACTAAAATTTCGGATACAAACGAACCTAAAAACGGCTTTATAAGAGAACTTTACGCACCTAAAGATGAAAACAATATATTAAAATCTGACCGAGTTTTCTATACTGTTAAAAATGCTCAAACCATCGACACTATCCGCCAAAACATCGAAATTTATGCACCTGATGAATTAAAGCCATATTTTTTAGCGCCACTTTTATATGAAGCTAGTGTACATGCAAATACAAGCGGGATATTTAAAGGATTTTATAAAAATGAGTATGGAGTTGGAGAATTTGGTGGACGCGGTAAAAACGCACTTTCACGCATAAAGGGTGAAATTTCACTTAAAAAACCAATATTTAGTAGATTTAACTCAAATTTTGAAGTTACTCAAATAGATGCAAATATTTTAGCCAAAGATATCAGCACCGATATAACCTATATAGATCCACCATACAATCAACATCCTTACGGTTCAAACTACTTCATGCTAAATTTGATATCATCTTATAAACAACCAAGTGAAATTTCTAAAATTTCAGGTATCGCACAAGGATGGAACAGAAGTGTTTTCAATCAAAAAACTAATGCCTTAAACGCTATGCTTGATATTATAAACAACTTAAAATCTAAATTTATACTCATATCTTACAACTCAGAAGGATTTATCTCTAAAAGTGAATTTGAAAAAGAGTTATCTAAATTTGGCGAACTAAAGCTTTTAGAACAAAAATATAACGCTTTTAGAGGTAGCAGAAACCTTCACTCTCGCCCAACTCATGTCAAAGAGCAACTTTATATCTTAAGGAAAAAATAGTGTCAAAAGAAATTTCACTATCTAAACTATTTTTCCCTATATATTTTGCAATGATGACATCGCTTTTCATCTCAATTGCAAATACCTATATGGTAAGCCTCATCGATCCATATCTAGTTGGTGCTATGGGCGCAGGTAACCAAGTAATGATGCTTTTTGGTACGGTATTTAACATGTTAGCAGTTGGTTGTTCTGTCGTAGTATCTCAAGCAATAGGCGCAAAAGATGAGCGTTTAAGCGTAGGCGCTATCCATGTGAGTATATCATTTAACTTTATCATTGGCTTGGTTTGTGGACTTTTTGTATTTTTCAACGCTTTCATACTACTAAAACTTTTGCAAATTCCTGATGCTGTTTTTAGTCAAAGTTTAAGTTATCTTAAAATTTTAAGTATCGCTTTGATATTTGATGCTCTTGCTATAGTTTTAGTTGCAGTTATAAGAGCATATGGATATGCTAACTACTCTATGATGGCGTCCATTATCATAGCGGTTGTAACTATATCTTGTAACTATCTAGTGCTTTTTGAGCCTTTTGGACTTCCAAATTTAGGACTTAATGGCGTAGCTGCTGCAAATGTGGTTGGACGCATAATTGGTGTTTTTGTGCTACTTTTTATACTTATTAAAGTTATTGGTATTCATTTAAGGATAGCTAAATTTTTAAAAATTAGAATTTATATACTTAAAAAAATCCTCTCTATCGGACTTCCAAGTGCAGGCGAAAACCTCATATGGGTATTTCAATATATGGTTGCTTTTGCTTTTGTTGCAAGCATGGGAGAGGGAAGTCTTACAGTTCAAACTATATATTTTCAAATTTCAGCATTTATATTTTTTGCTAGTTCAGCTATCGGTATCTCAAATGAAGTTATCGTTGCCCGCTTAGTTGGAAAAGGCGACAATACCGCAGCTTACAAACAAACTTTTAGAAATTTAGCTATTGGTATTGTAATTACTTGTGGGTTTTTGTTAGTTGTATATATAGGTAAATTTTGTATAATGGATGTGTTGAATTTAGATGAAACACTACAAAGCATTATGTTGCCACTCTTTACTCTATCTATATTTTTAGAGAGCGCAAGAACTTTAAATGTTGTCATGGTAAATGCTCTTCGTGCTAGTGGTGATGCAAAATTTCCTTTTTACATGGGAATTATATTTATGCTTGGAGTTAGTATACCTATTGGCTATTTTTTGGGTATAGTTATGAAAATAGGAATTATAGGTGTTTGGATAGGCTTTTTTGCTGATGAGTTTTTGCGAGGTTTAGCAAACACTTTTCGTTGGAAAAGCAAGAAATGGCAAGATAAAAAGCTTGTTTAATTAAACAAAGGAGTAGAAAATGAAAAAGATAACTACTAAATTTATAAAAGAATCAAAAGGTAAAAATGCCCAAAAGCTTACAATGATAACAGCTTATGATGCACTTTTTGCTAAGATTTTTGATGCGAAAGTAGACATGATACTAATAGGCGATAGCTTAGAAATGAGTTTTGGTGGTAAAAATGACACTTTAAAAGCGACCATGGACAACATGCTTTATCATACTAAAGCAGTATGTGCAGGCGCTAAAACCTCACTTATCATCATGGATATGCCTTTTGGAAGTGTTAATGATAAAAAAACTGCACTTAAAAATGCTTCAAGAGTCTATCAAGACAGTGATGCCGATGCAATAAAAATTGAGTGTAATGCTGATAATATGCATATCATCGAGTATCTTTGTAAAAATCAAATAGCCGTTATGGCCCATATCGGACTTACACCTCAATCAAGCAGAAGTGAAGGCGGGTATATCGTCAAAGGTAAAGATGAAAAAAACATAAATGATCTTATTAAAGTAGCCAAAATGTCCCAAGATGCAGGGGCTTTTTCTGTCTTAGTTGAAGGAGTTACAAACCAAGCTGCCAAAATGATAACTGAAGCTGTTGATGTGCCTGTTATAGGTATAGGTGCAGGAAATAGCACTGATGGTCAAGTGCTTGTTTGGAGCGATATGTTAGGGTTTTTTGATGAGTTTAAACCAAAATTTGTAAGAAGATTTTTAGATGGCAAAAAGCTAGTTGAGGATGCAACTGATGAGTATATAAAAGCAGTTAAAAGTGGAAATTTCCCAAGTGAAGATGAAAGTTATAGAGTTTGAAAATTTAAACGTCGAAGTAGTTCGCAAGAAAAACGTAAAACGTGCTAGGATAAATGTCTATAAAGATGACCGTATACGCTTAGTTTTGCCATATCTATATCCAAAATTTATAGTAAAGGATTTTTTGACTACAAATTTAGAGTGGATAAACTCTAAACTAAAACTTAATGCTAGTAAACGTTTACCTAGCGACAAAACTCGTCTTCTTGGTGAAATTTATACTATCGAATTCGAAGATAGTATAAAAACTATATCTTTTGATAAAAAAATTATAAAAGCTCCAAATGAACTTAAGTTTAAAGAATTTAAAAAAGAATTTGCCAAAGTTAAATACCGCGAGCTTATAGACATATATCAACCATTAGTCGGACGTGAAGTTAAGCGTTTAAGCATTAAAGATATGAACACGCGTTGGGGAAGTTGCAACAGCACAAAAGGGTATATAAATTTAGCTCTAAATTTAGTAGAAAAACGCTCTGCTTTGATAGAGTATGTAGTTCTTCACGAACTTACTCACCTGCTCTATCCACATCATCAAAAAAGCTTCTATAAATTTATAGAAGAGATTATGCCTGATTATAAAAAACGAGAAATTGAGCTTAAATTTGGTTAAAACAAGAGTTTTTATAAAAAATATAATATAGCAAAATTTAATCTATAAATCTTTTTACAAGCTCACCATAGCTATCTATACGCCTATCACGCAAAAATGGCCACCATCTCCTTACATTTTCACACGCTTTCATATCTAATTCAACTACTTTTGCTAGCTCTTGAGTTCCGTTTTGTCTATACAAAATTTCACCTTGTGGGCCGTATATAAAGCTATTTCCCCAAAACCTAATGCCACTTTCGTGATTTGGAGCATATTCAAAACCTATCCTATTAACAGCAATAACAGGAAGTGCGTTAGCTACAGCATGGCCTCTTTGAACCGCCATCCATGCATCTAGTTGACGCTCTTTTTCATCAGGCAAATCACTATCAAACCAACCAATAGCTGTTGGATAAATAAGCACATCCGCACCCTTTAGCGCCATAAGTCTTGCAGCTTCAGGATACCACTGATCCCAGCACACTAACACACCCAAATTTCCTACACTTGTCTTAATAGGCTCATAACCCAAATCACCAGGCGTAAAGTAAAATTTCTCATAAAAATTTGGATCATCAGGAATATGCATTTTGCGGTATTTTCCCGCAATACTGCCATCTTTTTCAAAAACAACTGCAGTATTGTGATATAGTCCTGTGGCTCTTTTTTCAAAAAGAGATGTTACTAAAACTATATTATTATCTTTTGCTATCGTAGCCCAAAACTCTAAATCCTCACTCCAAGAATTTGCATAGTCGAATTTACTAACATCTTCATCTTGACAGAAATACTCACTTTGGTGAAGCTCTTGCAAAACCACCAAATTTGCACCTTGCTTTTTAACATTTTCTATAAGCTCAACTGTTCTTTTAACAGTCTCCTTTTTACTACCTAGAAATTTATGGCTTACGATACCTACTTTTAAATTTTGCATATATGTCCTTTTGGTGATTATACAACTATTTATTAACCTCATCAAGTGAGTCATCAGTTGGATCAAAATGTAAATTTATATCCCACTCATACTGATTGTATGTTTTAGCTATAAAATTCTCTATCTCATCTCCCATATCGTGAGCTTTCTTAAGTGATATATTGGGCGTAAAAACTAAATGAGCAGTGATATAAGCGCTATTGCCAAATGTTCTAGTTCTTAGATCGTGATAACTTGTAATGCCCCCATGAGCATCGATAAACCTTCCTATACCTTCTAAAATTTCAGGTTCAACAGCTCTATCTATAAGCACCACCACACTCTCTTTTATAAGCTTAAAAGCACTTATAATTATAAAAACTCCTATTATAAAGCCAAAAATAGCATCTATTATAATAAATCCTGTAAAACGTATAACTAAAAGCGCCACGATGATACCTAAATTTGTAAGAAAGTCGGTTTTATAATGAAGAGAGTCAGCTTTGATGATAAGTGAGTTAGTAACTTTATAGGCTCTATCTAAATAAAAAACAAGTCCACCTGTAACCACAAGTGAAAATATCATCACATATATAGCTATATCTACCTTTATAGCTTCTGGCGGATTAAATATCTTTGCTCCGCTTGCATAAACTAAAAATATACCTATACCAGTGATAAAAAACCCTTCAAGCAAGCTCATAACACCTTCAAGTTTAGCATATCCGTAGTTAAATTCTCTATCTGCTTTTTGCTCGGCTTTTCCAGATGCAATAAAATTTGCGGTTGAGATGATAAAATCCATGATAGAGTCAACAGCTGAAGTTAAAACGCTCATCGAACCACTTATAATGCCTACTAAAAGCTTAAAATTTGCCAGTAAAAATGCTGTGATACCTGCTACTAATGGCGCTCTATTTTTTACACTTAGGCTCTTTATATTCATACACTGCTCTCTTAATATCAAATTAAATATAAATAGTAAACATTATACTCAAATATGTATTAAATTTTAGATTAACGAACACCTTTGAAGCGGTTCATACTCGCACAGTGAATCGATCCATTTTGACGTATCAAAACCCTAGAGTCTACACCAACTATCTTCCTCTTAGGCAGAGCGTCCTTTAGCGTTCCAAGTGCTAAATCATCATACTTTTTATCTCCATAAGTTGGTACGATAAGAGCTCCGTTTATAAACAAAAAATTTACATATGTTGCCGGTAGACGGCGACCTTCGAACTCAATCTTTTTTGGTATATACAAAGGTACTAACTCAAAATTTTGAGCTTTAAGCTCCTCTTCCATCGCCTTAAGCGGTGCATAATGCTCATCACTACTATCATCGCAAGCTGCGTAAGCAACTGTGTTTCTACCTATAAAGCGCGCCAAAGTATCTACGTGAGAGTCTGTATCATCGCCTACAATATAGCCATTTTCAAGCCACACGCAAGTATGAATTCCAAAAATATCTTTAAATTTATCTTCAAGCTCTTTTTTGTTTAAACCATTTCGGTTAGCGTTTAAAAGGCATTTTGACGTTGTAAGCATAGTTCTAAAACCGTTAAAATCAACACTTCCACCCTCTAGGATAAAGTTAACTTCACGTCTTTGGCCTTTAAAAGACTTTAAAAGCTCGGCATTTACAGCATTATCTTTACTACTTTTAAACTTATCACCCCAAGCGTTAAATTTAAAATCATAGCTGATTATACGTCCACCACTTAACACATCTATGGGACCATAATCCCTTATCCAAGTATCATCTGTGTCGATTTCAAAAAAACCAACATCACTCATATCTTTAAAAAATAGTTCAAAATCCTTCTCATTTGGAGATATAAGTATGACTTTTTGGTATTTAGAAATTTCAAAAACTAGCTTTTTATAATACTCTAACACCTCTATTAGATACTCTTTCCAATCTGTGTTGTAGTGAGGAAGTGCCATAAAAACAAGATCTTGATCTTCCCATTCTGCTATAGCCTTCATAAACTCTCCTAATTTATTTCAAAGAAATATATCATATTTTAGTTTAAATCACTATAAAATTTATATCTATTTTAAAAAGTTTTTAAAATTTCACTAGTTAATCTCATATAAAGTATCTAAAATTTGACTATACAGTTCATCAAGCTCTAAATTTAACTCGTTCTTAAAAAGCTTTTTTTCTTCCATAAGCTCAGAATAAATTCTAAACTCATATTCATCTCTACCAATTATCTCTTCACCCTTTGATACAGTATAATCCACACCGAACCAAGTTACAACACCAAGTATAGCCCAACATAGTGGTGCTCCAGGACCACAAAATACTCCCGCACTTGCACCAACTCCACTAATTGTAGCTTTTGTGCTAGTTTTAGCTGCCGTTTTTATACCAACTTTAGCTAATGTTTTACCCGCCAAAAGTGAACTTATAGTCGCACTACCACTTACTTTAAAACGACCACTTTCTAAATTTAAATAACTTAAGTCTGTGTTAATTTTGGTACTAAAATTTGAGTACAAGCTAGCTGTATAGTTCTCTAAATTTTTAGCAATAATCTCTTCAAGCTCATTTGATACATTTTTATCAAAACTCTCATCTGCAAACTCACTAAATTTACGCAGTATAAACTCACTATTGTTTCCATCTTTTATACCATGAAAAAGCACTAAATACTCGGTTAAAAAACTATATCTAAAGTCAGATATTTTGTTAGCTAAAGCTTTGGCTCCTTTTTCATAAAACTCATCTATAAAGCTGTTTATTTCTAGTTTTGCACTGCTTAAATTACTATCTTTTGTATGGCTTAAATTTGCTCTAACTTCTTTAAATTCATCTTGGCTAAGAGTAAGTTTTGCGCCATTTAAAAGTATGATATCAACTAACTTTTTACTAATTGACTCAGGTTTTTTTATGGAGATTTTAGAATTTAAAGAATTTGTAGTTATAAGAGCTAAAGTTATATAAGCTAAAACAGATACGGTTTTTAAAAAATATCCATCTTTAAGGGAATTCCTACTAAAAACTACACTTAAAACAATGCATATCGCTGTAAAAAATATAAATTTATTAAGAGCAAAAAATACCAAATAAAAAACTTTTTGCCATCCGCTAATTGAACTTTGTAACCAAGAAAAAGCACTATTTAAATAAAATGCATAGACATAAATTTCATTTAAAAAACCAATGTTAAAACTTCTATTAAACTCGCTTTTACTTAAATGCATAAAGATATTAGTGTTGGTTTGACTTGATAAACTTAAACTCAAAAGTGCAAAGATAAGCGAAGATAAAATAGCAGTTATCAAAATAGTATATTTTTTAGTTAAAATTTGGTGAAATTTAACGTTATTTTGACTAACTTTTAAAACTACAAATCTTACTGTTATAAATAGAGCTGGGATAAACAAACAAATAGATATAAATTCATATGAAGAGATAGCAAGAGTGTTAAAAACTAAGCTAGCAGTAAAAACTAAAGAGCTTAACAATGAGCTTATAGTGACAAAAATTTTACCTGAAAAAAGCTTTTTTAACACTCCACTAAAAAACGCCCTACTATAAATCAACCTTTTAGTATATGAAAAACTAAAAATCTCAAAATAAAAAAGTAGAGTAAAAAATAGTCCAAAAAAAACAAATCCTACTAAATTTAACTCGCTAAGCCATAAGATAAAACCAAAGCTTAATAAAATTATAGCTAAGTTAAAAACTAGCTTTTTCAAATTTAGCCCGTAAAAGTTGTCTGTGATAGTGGCTCATGAACCGGATCAATAAATCGCGTATACTCCTTTTGAAAAACAACTTTAACCGTTCCAAGTGGACCATTTCTATTTTTGCCTACGATGATTTCTGCTTGTTCTTCGTTGACGTTTGGTTGATATTTTGGCTCATAACTATCTATGTCTTTACCATCATTTATCCACTGCTCACGGCGCTCATTTTCTTCTTGTTCTGCATAAACATCACCTCTGTATACAAAAAGTATCGTATCAGCATCTTGTTCTATCGCACCACTTTCTCTTAAATCACTAAGCATAGGACGCTTATTTGCTCTACTTTCAAGCCCTCTATTAAGCTGTGAAAGTGCAATAATAGGAAGTTTTAACTCTCTTGCTAAAAGCTTAAGACCTCTTGAAATTTCAGCTATTTGAAGATGTCTTTCGCTATATCTACTACTACTCATCATAAGACCTATATAGTCTATCACACACAAACTTATCTCTTCATGGCGACTTTTAAGTTTTCTAAGTTGAGTTCTTATTTGATGTATATTAACATAGCTGTTATCGTACACAAAAAGCTTTCTGTTTTCCATCCTATTGCACTCATCACCAAAACGTTCCCACTGCTCATCATCCATCTTTGCTGTCATAACATTTGAAAGAGGTATAGAAGTTCTCGCACTTATCATTCTAAGCATCAAATGACTTGCAGGCATCTCTAAAGAGAAAAACACCACTCCTTTACTCATATCAAGACTTTTTTGAATAAGATTGAGTGCAAAAGCAGTTTTTCCCATACCAGGACGTGCTGCAACTATGATAAGTTCTCCATCTTTAAAACCTTTAGTATACTCATTAAGATATCTAAAGCCCGTATCAAGGCCCACAAGATCACGGTCTGCAGCCTCTTTTTGCTTTTTCATCTCAAGCATAACTTCATAGATAATCTTAGGTGTTTCTTTGATAAGCCCGCTGCCTTTTTCTTCTATAAGGGCGTAAAGATCAGAACTTAACTCATCAACCATATCTTTTGAAGGCTGAGTTTCATTAACTTTAGTTGGAATTTTATGAGCTATTTTAACAAGTTCGCGCTTAATGCTTTTCTCTTTTAGCTCTTTTGCATACTTTTCTATATCAATAATAGAATTTGCAGCCATTATCTCACTGAAAATTTGCTCATCATAACGGTTTTTAAGATGCTTTTTGACAAAAGTATAATCTATCGGTTCGTTTTGATTTACACACTCTACAACAGCTAAAAATACATCACTATGTTGTTTTAAATAAAAATCTTTATCATTAATAACACCATAAATTTCACTAAATGCATCTTCATTTTGCATAAGCGAACTAAGGATAGATCTCTCCATATCAAGATCATATAAATTTGACGCAACCACACTATTCACGACTTTTTACCTCATCTTCAACTTCTTCTAAAAATCTCTCTACAAGCTCACTTTCTTTAAGCTTTGCAACCACTTCACCATGACGCATAACAAGACCTTGACCTTTACCAAACGCTATGGCAACATCAGCACCTTTTGCCTCTCCAATAGCATTTACTACACAACCCATAACTGAGATATTAAGTGGTGTTGTGATATGTTTGGTTCTCTCTTCAACTATTTTAACCGCTTTTACTAAATCACTTTGAAGTCTGCCACAAGTCGGACATGAGATGATATTTACTCCGCTTGGCTGAACTCCACTATCTTGAAGTATAGCTCTAGCGACTTTTATCTCCTCTTCAAGCTCTCCTGTGATACTTACCCTCATCGTATCACCAATACCTTCTAATAAAAGACCACCTAAAGCAATAGAGCTTTTTATAGTTGCGTGAAAAGTTGTCCCTGCTTCAGTAACTCCTAAATGAAAAGGGTAGTCACACTTAGGTCGAAGTTCTCTATAAGCTCTCATTGTGCTTGCTACATCGCTACTTTTAAGAGATATAGCGATATCTGTAAAATCAAAATCCTCTAACAACTTATAATTATACTCAGCTGATGCAAGCATACCTTCGACACTTCTACCATATCTATCTTCAAACTGCTCTTCAAGTGAACCTGAATTTATTCCTATTCTTATGGGCAAATTTCGCTCCTTGCATGCATCTACAACCGCTTTTATACGCTCTTTTCCGCCGATATTACCTGGATTTATACGTATAGCATCAACAAATAAAGCTACACGCAAAGCATGCTTATAATTAAAATGTATATCAGCTATGATAGGAAGCGGGCTTTGCTCTTTTACTTTTTTAAGATAAGTAGCGTCTTCACCGCTTAAAACAGCACAACGAACAATATCTGCACCTGCAAAATAGAGTCTGTTGATTTGTTCTAAAGTGCTTGCTACATCGCAAGTTTGAGAAAATGTCATAGACTGTGTAGATA
>JAAYFN010000088.1 GCA_012728225.1 Campylobacter sp. | reverse complement strand
CCACTATAGGGTGTGAACTTCCAAACACAGCTGCAACTTGCTCTCCGATAACTAAAGATGCGCCTGTATCTTTAAGAATCGCACTTAAACATAAACCACCACCAAATAGCATCAAAATTCCCCACTCAGTGTTATTAGAAATTTGACTCCAACTAGCAAGTCCAAGTATAACGATAGCTATTGCTGCCATTATCGCTATAAGACCATCATTTAACGGAATTCCTGTTGCTGCTTTAATCTGAGTTGAAAATATCCATAAAAATGCAGTTATAGCAAATACTATAATAGTTATAATTCTATTTGTAGTCCAAGGAATATCTACATCTACATCCATATTAACTTTTTTGCTTAAATTCGGCTTAAATAGAAAATATAAAGCTAACATCATCAATGGCCAAAGAATGATAGCCAAAGGCAGACCTATCTTCATCCAATCAAAAAATCCATATCCAAGTTCAGCTGATGCGATAGCGTTTGGAGGAGAACCAACCAAAGTTCCAAGTCCACCAATACTTGCTGAGTAAGCTATACCTAAAAGCAAGAAAACTGTAGTTCCATGATCTCTATTTAAATTCTCTTTACCACCTAAAATACATAAAGCAAGTGGTAACATCATAGCTGCTGTTGCAGTGTTTGAAACCCACATAGATAAAAGTGCAGTTGCTCCACATATCGCAATAGCTGCATATCCAAGCTTTGACCCTGAAAAAGATACAAGTTTCATAGCTATTTTAGTGTCAATCTTTTGAACGTGCAAAGCTGTTGCAAGTGCAAAACCACCAAAAAAAAGGAAAATAGTTGGATTAGCAAAATTTGATAGTGCTGATGAGAGACCTAGAGCTTTAAAGCTCTCCCCACTTCCTGAACCGATGCCGACAAGAACCGCAATAACAGGCACTAAAAGTGCAGTTATGGTGATATGTATAGCCTCAGTAAGCCAAAGCGTAGCTATAAAAAGTAAAAGTGCTAAAGCTTTGTTTACATTTGTGTTATATGGCAAAACCATATAAAGCAATATAGCAGCTACTGCCGCGATAGCTACTATTATGATACCTTTCTTTGTCTGCGGCGATAAACTATCTGTAGTTTTTTCCTGCGGTGATAAACCGTCTATAGTTTGTTCTTCCATAGGGACTCCTTATTTTTAATTTACCTTTTAGTATAACAAAAGCAAGTTGCAAAAAGATATAAAATTTTATATTATCAACTTTAAGCTTAAACTTTGTTACAAAAAGTAATCGTTTAATACTTTTTTAGTATTATATCTTAAACCAAGCATAAAAATTTCCATTAATTTGTCCTAAATTTAAAAGTTCTAACTCTAAATTTACCCTAAAACTATCTAACCTACTAAAATTTGGTGCAAAAAATATCAATATATGAGTCACAAATGACGGCAAATTTTTAAGCATTGTTTCTCCACCTTCAAACATCACAAGAGGATAATTTAACGATAAACTTATATCATCACTAATAATCACTTTACGCCCTTTTACACTAAAAAGTGGAATTTGTTTGTCAAAATTTTGGGCTTTTGAGTATATGAATATATCTGGTGGATTTTTTCCACTTGCTAACCTTGTATCAAGAAGTGGACGATCAACTCTGACGGTATTTCCGCCTACAACAAGAAGATCTACAACTTCACGAATTTTATGAACATAAACTCTAGCTTCATTATTTGTTATAGTGCCACCTTTTAAAACACCATTTATAGTCGAACCTAACTTTAAAAAACTAAAATTTCCATTTTGCCATGATAAAAATGGCTCTAAAAGTCTCTTTCCCTTTTCTTCTAAAACTCCAAATTTAACCTCAACACCAGCATCTTGCAAAATTTGAGCTCCACCTTTTGCCTTATTGCTTAACTCTTCTACACTTATAACAACTCGCCTAAACTTAAGTTCTTTAAGCAAAGTAGCGCATGGTGGAGTTTTGCCATAATGGGCACATGGTTCAAGGGTTACATAAGTCGTCGCACCTTCAAGAATATTGCTATGATT
>JAAYFN010000087.1 GCA_012728225.1 Campylobacter sp. | reverse complement strand
CATCTCCTGCTATTAAAACTTTATACTCTTTTAAAAGCTTAGGATCTATCTTTGAGAGTGCCTTTAACATAGTATCAAAGCCTTTAACTTTTTCTAGTCTTGCTACACTTAAGATGATATTTTCTTTATCTGTATTTTGAGTTAAATTACCAAAAAATGGATTATATATAACTTCACAGTTTTTAACAAATTTTGAATAATATAAGAGATCGCTTTTGCTTAAAACTGTCAATAGATCAACTTTTTTATAAGCTAAATTTCTTAAAAATGCAAAAAGTTTTTTATCTAAAAGATCGTAAGAGTTGTGTTCAGTAGCTATGAGTTTATAGTTAAGTCCAAAATTTGCTAAAATAGTAAGGATATTTGTAGTATCTAAAAAACTTATAACAATATCAAAATTTCCACCTTTAAGTACTTTTCTGATATCAAAAATTTTATCAAATCTTTTCTTTAAATTCCCTATCACGCCCTTATCATCAACGCCTTGAGATAAATTACGCACTTTTACCCTACTATCAAGCTCATAAAATGGCTCTTTAGAGTCAAATTTAAGTATATAAGTTTCGTGATCTTTGGCAAATCTACTTGCCAACACGCTTGCAACTCGCTCAGCACCACCTTTACCAAGTGTTGATATAACAAATAAAACCTTCAAACCCTAACCCTTTGTATAGTCTAAATAATCGCTTTTAAAAGGCAAACTCTTTGTGTGTAAATTTTATCATAATTATACATAATTAAAAATACTTTTAATTTTTCTATTTATTTGTACCAAAATTTTATATATAAAATTCATATTAAAAAACTTTAAACTAAGAGCTATCTTAGATTTTATATTAAAATTCTTATTTTTCCATATATACTTTAGCTTGTATGCTTTAGGGCAAATATTCTTATTTGTTTCTAAAGTTTTATTATATGAAGTTATTAGTATAATATACAATACACCCATATAGTGATATTTAATAAGATTTTCATATAATGATTTTTCTTTTAAAAAATTTATAACATTATCACTATATTTTTTTACATCAAGCAGATTTTTATCAGAAAATAGAGTATGTGTGATAGCACTTATATTTGTTTGATTATAATGTAAAAAAGCTTTGTTAAAATACAAAATTTTATCAGCAAAATAAAACAATTGCAAACTAATATATTTATCCTCTAAATATGAAAATTCAGGAAATTTTATCTTTTTATAGATATTTCTTGAAACAAATTTGTGCCAAACTGAGCCATGCACCTCTCCTAATAAAAGTTTTTTTATCGTTTGCTCTTGATTTAATATGATATTTTTCGATTTGCTTCCTATATATGGCTGAGTTATATAAATTTCACGGTTAGGATAGTTTTCAAAATAGTCACAAACCACAATATCTGCATTCATTTCAACCGCTTTTTTGTACAAAGAACTTATCATATCAAGTTCTATCCAGTCGTCACTATCTATTTGTATGATATATTCACAACAACTAGCAGTAACTCCATCATAGCGAGTTATACCTGTGCCTTGATTTGATTCATGTGTGATGACTTTGATATCATTTTTTCTATTAGGATATCGACTAATAACTTCAGATAAAATTTCCATTGAGTTATCAGGCGTAAAATCATTAACAAATACATATTCTATACTTTCAAAATCTTGCTCAAAAAGCGTTATAGCGCATTTTTCTATGTGTTTATTAACATTATAAACCGGAATTACAATAGAAACTTTATATTTCATTTTTATATTTTTTCAAATTTAAAGTTAAAAAATTTATAGATTTTTCACGCATATTGTTTAAATTTTTAGATACTTTTTCATAATCAATACTTTTAAAGTTCTCTTTTTCGCCCAAAATTCTATCCTCTAAATCAAACATCTCAAAAAGTGAATAAAACCTATCAGTGCCACGGTTTTCGTTTATAAAGCAGTAAAATTCTTTTTCAAAAATAATAGAAAACACACATCCGTGAAACGAATCAGTTATTACCATATCAGCCTCTTTAAAAGCTGATATCCACTCACCAACGCCAACTCTGTTTTCTGTATCGTTTATCTCTAAAATTTCTTTGCCAAATTTGGCTGAAATTTGAGCTAATTTTTCACTTTTTTCAGGAGTTTTATCTAAAATATAAGCTAAAATTTTGCCCCTACTTTTTAAAAAACTCTCATCTCTTACGCACTCAAATACACTCTTATCAACTAACAAAGTTGGATCAAGCACATGAGTAGCTTTTATGCTAAACAGATCCTTGCATATCTTAACAGCTCCTATTTCTCTAACTAAGACAGCTCTAAATTTTGCTAAATTCTCGCGATGCAACTCTAAATTTTCACCTCTAAACTCACTTCTGCCAAACGATGCAGCGTAAGATAGCTTAATGCACTCATCGCCTACAAAACCAAGCGAAAAATCATCCTTCCACTCGCCTAAATATTCAGGCCTAAAAACTTGATCGCTTCCTACTATACAAGCATCAAATTTTTCCTCTTTAAAAACCTCTTTAAGCTCCATACTAGAGTGGATCTCTCTAGTTAGCTTGATATTTTGCTGGATAAATTCCTTGCAAGATGTTTCTTGTATGTTTGAAAATTTAACGCCTTTATATTTATTAAATTTTACTATCTTAGCAGCTAAAAACCTAAGATAAGCTAAAGATAGTTTTGAGTTTTTAGCTATCTTAAAATTTAATGTATAAGCATCAAATCCTTTAGAATTTAGATAGTAGTTTAGCGCATATCCTTGCAAAATTCCACCATAATTATTGTGAAGTGGTATAGTAAAAATAGCTATTTTCAATGCTTTATCCTTGTATATTTTTTAAAAAGATAGATAAGAGTGTTATAGTAAGCATTTGCCCTTGAGAGTATTTTAAGTTTTTTATATGTTTTTTCTATAGATTTGTCATAATTAAGGGTTTTGTTAGACTTAGTTTGTATCGTTAGTTTTAGTTTTTTTATCTTTTTATCTAGTAAATTTCCGCTACCTTTTGCAAATAGCATTTTTTGTTTAACCACACCTATTTGTGATTTTAGTACTAAATCAGCTGAAAACTCACTACAAACTACACCTTTTGCGTTTGATAAAATTTCATCAAATGCTTTGTTTCTTGATATGATAAGTGAATGTCCACTGTAATCTTGGATCTTATCAGGCAACCACGCATCCATTAGTGTCACATCAGCTGTTATAGCAAAAGTATCAAAGCAGTTGTTACAAGCAAATGGAGTATAAGCTCTGCTTGACCAAAATTTTAGTGGTGATTTATCTCTTGGATCAATCGCTATCTTACCACTACTATCAGTAAACTCAAAAGCAAAATTTGATGCTAGTTTATCTGCTTGTTTTTTTCTAAAGTTTACCTTAGAAAGTACTACACTATCTTTTTTAAAGCTTATCTCTGCAAGAGTTTGAGCAAATTTTTTTGATTTCATCTGTCCACATACTAAGCCTATGACAAATTTAACTCTATTTCTAAATTTATGGTTTTTATTTTGAAGTAGTCTTATAGCTTTAGCAAAGCAAGGAAGTACTGTTATAGCATATCTTGCGTCATTTTTAAGCACGTATTCTAAAATTTCATCCATTGTGACGGGATAATAAGCTGAGCTTCTACTTCTTTTAAGATCTTCTATACTCTCAAACACACTAAATTTAAAGAGCTTTTGCGGGTCATCATTTGACTCTACAGCCAAAACTTTATCTACTAAGTTTTGATTTAGTAGTTCTGAGAGTATGTAGTTGCCCGCTCCACCTGATGCTGAGGCAAGTTTATCATCTATGTTAGTTTTAGAAAATTCATAAGTTTTACTGTAATATCCTAAATGCTCTTTAAAATTTATATCCTCTATACTACTAAAAAGCTCTTTAGATATCTCATTTTCAAACTCATCTTTACTATAAAAAGGACAAACTTCCATACATAGACTACATTTATCTAAGCAACCTGGCACTTCGGATACTTCATAACATCCATTTTTATTAAATCTTATATCAAGCACACTAACAGGACATATAGCAACACAAACACCACATCCTATGCATCTATCTTTTTCTACAACTTGCTCTATTATATTTGGTTTCATCTTGCTACTCTTTTTATAACTGTGTTTTTTAGAAATAGTATTATATCTTTTTCATATCTATTCATCGATAAAAAGTATGCTATCGCGCAGTATATAAGTGTAAATAGTGGAATTCCTACAAAAAGATATAAAGCTCCACTTAAATTTAAAGATACTTTTACGATATAACAAAATATAAATAACAAAAAAAGCGGTGCAGTAAGTTTAACTATCTCTAGCCAAAATCTCCCTACTTCTAAGTTTATAGCTTTTTTGTAGTATATATTTATAACTATACCGTTTATTATAAAAAACATAATTCCAGTAGCAAATGCAACTCCAAAATAACCATATATCTTTACAGTTGATATAGATATGATTATAGTTATAACTGCTCCTATTAAAGCAGTTATAGCTCTAAAAGTATACCTATTTTTAGCTTGGAGTATCGCTAAGCCTAAATTTTGTATAAGCGGTATAGCAAGTGGAATCATAGCAATGATAGTTAAAGGATAAGCATCTATATACTCACTTCCAGCCCACAGCCTTAAAAAACTTTGTCCAAACAGTATAAAACCACTTAGTATAAGAAATATGATGTATTGTTGAAGTCTTCCTACCTTTATCATCTCGTCTGTTAGCTCTGTATTTGATGCATTGTTTGCGACCATTTTTGATACTTTTGGGAGCATAACTCCGCTTATCGATGTAGATAGTAGCATAAAAGTTGTATTTATAAGTATAGCTATAGCATATATTCCAACCTCTTTTGAGCCTAAAAATATTCCTATGATAAACTGACCTGAGTTCCAATTTATTTGATCAACTATCATCCCTATAAATATAAAAACAGAGTAAGAGCATACTATCTTTAAAGTTGTAAAGCTAAAATTTCGTGGATTTACTTTGACGTTTGTGACTTTTTTACAGTAGATGTATCCTACAAATAAAGAGAGTAAATTTATTGCAGTTATTCCTGCTATCATAGCTACTGATTTATACCCTAAAAGAAGAAGTGGAGCTATGGTAGCAGGTATGAGTATAGACTTAACTATAAATATAGCTTTTATAAATATAAACTTTTCATATGCATTTAGTATAGATATATATATGCTAAGTGGAAAGTTAAAAGCTATATTTATGGTAAGTATGATAAACATAATTTTTAACTTCTCTATCTCATCAACACTCATAGAGTTGGCAAATATAATATCAGCTTTACTATAAAAAAACAGACCTATAAGTATAGATAGGGCACTCATAAATAGGTAGATTGAAAAGATAGTTCCATGGAGGGTTTTTTCTTTATTAAATTCTTTTTTGGCTATAAATTTTGATGTAAAAACAATAATTGCATTTCCAAAGCCAAGATCTAATATAGTAAGATAAGCTATGATACTCATAGCAAGGGAGTATAGTCCAAATTCTGACTGACCTAGACTTCTTAAAACAAATGGTGTGTAAAGTAGAGTTATGGCTGTGTTTAGGAGTATGTTTATATATGATAAAACAACTCCTGCTTTACGTTCGTTAGTAACCATAATCTCTACTTTAAAATCTTACTTAACAAAACTCTCACTTTCAAGTTTGTAAATTTTAAGATTTACATCTATATCATTTGGAGTGTAAATGATAAGCGGAAGTAAACTGTTATAGCGGATATCAATTGTGTTATGAAATTTTATAAACCTCTCTTCGAGTGTATCAGGACAAAGCATCATAGTTGAGATAATATGACTATCACTTAGAGTAAATTCGTAGTATGGATAACCATATCCTTCTAAATTTTGCTCTTCTAAATTGCCACCTATATAAGAACGTGCATTACAATCAACCTCTAAAACTCTACCAAATTCCACTACTACTTTATATAAACTCTCATCTTCTTTAGCCTCAAGCTCTATAACATGTTGCTTAAACCCCTCTTTAGCTTCTGGAAAAATCGATATATCCATAGAAAACACCATCCCAACTATCATTAAACTAAGTAAAATTACTCTCATTTTAGTCCTTTAAATTTCTTCTCTCCCACTTAAGTGCTGATTCTATAATAACTTTTAAATCATCTCTTTTTGGGGTCCATCCTGTAGCTTTCTTAGCTTATCACTGTTAGCTATAAGACAAGCTGGATCGCCCACTCTTGGCTTACCAATCTCAACCTTAAATTCCACACCACTTACCTCTTTAGCTTTTAACACAACCTCTTTTACGCTAAATCCTCTGCCGTATCCGACATTAAAAATTTCACTATCCTTTGCGTCTATATACTCAAGCGCACTAATATGAGCATCTGCTAAATCCTCTATATGGATATAATCCCTTACACAACTACCATCTTTAGTATCATAATTATCGCCAAAAATAGTCATCTTATCTCTTTGCCCTGTGATGGTTTGTGTTGTCACTTTGATAAGATGAGTTGCATTTGGATAGTTTTGTCCAAGCAGTCCATCACTACTTGCACCTGCAACATTAAAATATCGAAGTATGGCGTATCTTAAATTTGGGTTTGCTCTAGCTGCATCTTTTAAGACCCATTCAGACATAAGCTTACTTCTACCATATGCATTTATTGGATTTTGTGGGCTTTCTTCACTAACTTGTGCTATATCAGGTTCTCCATAAACTGCTGCTGTTGAACTAAAGATGAAATTTTTAACTCTATATTTACTAGCTAAAGTTACCAAATTTATAACATTACTTGTGTTGTTTAGGTAGTATTTAAGTGGATTAACTGTACTTTCAAAAACCTCTATAAAAGCAGCAAAATGAAAAATAGCATCAAATTTCTGCTCTTTAAAAATTTTTTCAAGTTTTTTAGTATTTTCTAAATTTATCTCTATGAATTTAAACTCACCAACACTCCTAAGTGCGTCAAGAGCTTCTTTTGAACCTTTACAAAAATTATCAACAACTACGATATCATGCTTATTTGCCTCAATAAGAGCTTTAACTACATGTGAACCTATATATCCAGCTCCACCTGTTACTAAAATTTTCATATCCGTCCTTTTATCCTAAACATCTGGCTTAATTGTAACAAGAAATTGTTATATTTCATCTTTATATCTACTTTTTTAAATTTGTTCGCTAGCTCTTTTTATCTCATCTTGACAAGCTTTTGTAAAAACTTCAAAATATCCAGCTTTAAAACGGTTTTTAGCAAGATAATCACTCATCAGCTCAAGACACTGAGCATAATCATTAAGTGTTAAATTCCCACGAAGAAGTTCATACTTTATAAAAAGCATGTAGGTATTTAAAACATCGCTTTCACAATATTCATCGATCTTTAAAAGCTCATCTTGTAGATATAACTCTAAAACTTGCTCGCCACTTGTATCAAATTTCCCTGGTAAATTTAATGCAGCACAGAGTTTATCAAGACTAAGCCCACCAACAGCTTTAAAATCACTTATATGATCAAGCAGATCCATATGAAAAATACCATCATATCTACTTCTATAATTTGTCCACTTATCTTTACCAAGCTCTTTACTGCTTGTATCAAAATAAGCTGGGGAACTAAGGTTATAACGCATAGCGCGAATCATAAGCATAGGAAGGTCAAAGCCTCTACCATTAAAGCTTACAAGGCGAGGATTATGAGAATCAAGGAATTTTAGAAATTTATCTATAGTATCTTTTTCACTATCAGCACTCATAGTACTTACCCGTATAAATCTTCCAAATTTATCAGCCAAAACTGCACTTATCGTAATAACTTTATGAAAACAAACTGGCAAAAACTCACTTCCAGTTCTCTCTTTTTGCTCTTTTAAGGCAAGCTCTGCTATATCTTTTGGCTCGCCTTCGTATCCATAAGCAGCCTTTAGACTATCTATGCAAGGCACGGTTTCACAGTCAAAAATACATATTATATCACTCATAAAAACGCCCTTTGATACTGTTTTAAAATGCTTTTTTGCTGATTAAACTTTACGGCTGCAAAATGAGCTAAATTCGGGTTTCTTAAAAGCTCTCTTCCATATGCAACCATATCACAAACTACTTCTTCTATCAGTTTATCACCGTCTTCTACGCTATTTATAAGCCCAACTGCTATAACTGGTATACTACTAACACTTTTAATCTCCTTAGCATAACCACACTGATAAAAAGGCTTGATTTTAGGCATAAACGTTGGTTTTAAGTGATTTCCACCTGCACTTACATGGATAAATTTAGCATTAAAACTTTCTAAAATTTTAGATAACTTTTTACTGCTTTCTATATCAAAACCACCTTTTTCCCACTCATCAGCACTTATCCTAACTCCAAAAGATACATCTTCTTTGTTTAACCCTTCCATGATTTGGCATAAAAGTCTTGCGCGGTTTTCAAAACTGCCACCATATTTATCATCTCTACTATTTGTAAGTGGGCTTAAAAACTCATGTATCAAATACCCATGAGCCGCATGAATCTCAACCATATCATAACCCGCTATCATCGCTCTTTTGCCCGCTTTTATAAATTTCTTTACTATATCTTTAATCTCACTTTTACTTAAAGCATGTGGCTTATTGTGATGTTGAGAAAAACGTCTATCGTCAGGTCCTACACTTTTGTTGCTTAAGCACTCACTTTTTCGTCCAGCATGAGCTATCTGAAGAACCATAGTTGTACCAAATTTAGCACACTCTTTAACAAGCTTTGAATGCCCTTTTATCTGTGAATCTTCCCAAATACCTAAATCAAAATCAGTTATTCTCCCTCTTGGCTCAACTGCAGTAGCCTCAACAACAATCATTCCTACCCCACCCATAGCTCTTGCTGTGTAGTGAGCCCTGTGAAAATAGCGAACTTTTCCGTCTTTAGAAGCTGAGTACATACACATAGGTGGCATAACTATACGGTTTTTAACCTCTTTAGTGCCAACTTTTATAGACTCTAATAACTTTGACATTTTTATATCCTTAATATTACACTTATCACTCTTAGTTTATTTTTTATCCCATGCTAAAATGGTATTTCCATCTTCATCGATATCAACATCTCCCATTCCAAGTATATTATACCCACCATATACATAGTGAATTTCACCAGTTACACCACTTGAGAGATTGCTTAACAGATAAAGTCCACTCTTGCCAACATCTTCTATCGTAACATTTCTTTTAAGTGGCGCATTTGTTTCATTCCACTTAAGTATCATACGAAAATCTCCGATCGCACTTGACGATAGTGTCTTGATAGGTCCAGCTGAAATAGCATTTACCCTTATACTTTTACTACCTAAATCTCTTGCTAGATATCTTACAGAGCTTTCTAAAGCAGCCTTTGCAACCCCCATAACATTATAATGAGGAATAAAACGCGGTCCACCTAAATAGCTTAAAGTTAAGATAGATGCATTCTCATTTAATAGAGGAAGAACAGCCCTAGATAGCGCAACTAGTGAGAAAACGCTCGTCTGCATCGCAATATTAAAAGCATCTTTGGTAGTATCTATATACTCACCTTCTAAACTCTCTTTTGGAGCAAATGCAACTGCATGAAGTACAAAATCAAGCTTACCAAAGTCACGCTCTAACTCTTTAACAAGAGTCGATAATTCCTCATCACTGTTAGCATCAAGTGGGTAAATTTTATCACTTCCTAGCTCTTTTGCGATAGGCTCAACACGTTTTTTAAGAGCATCATTTAAATAGGTAAAAGCTAACTCAGCTCCTGCATCACTACACTCTTTAGCTATACCGTAAGCTATCGACATTTTGTTAGCAACTCCAACTATTAGCCCTTTTTTACCCTCTAATATCATCCCCGCTCCTTACTAAATTTATAAAATTTCTGGCATCAAAACTAGCTGTTCCTACTAAAACACCGCTTAAATTTGTTACTTTTAAAATTTGAGTGATGTTGTCTAAATTTACACTTCCACCATAAAAAAGTGGTGCATTTGTAAATGTTTTTAAAAAACTTAAAATTTGAGTTATATACTCAATGTCAGCGCTTTTTCCTGTGCCAATCGCCCAAATAGGCTCATAAGCTATAATCAGCTTTTCATAATTAAGATCAATATTTGTAAGTTGAGCTTTTAGAAATTCTTTGGTTTTAGCATTTTCATATATGTTTAAATTTTCACCTATCCAGTAAACTATCTCTAAATTTTCACTCTTTGCAAACTCAAATTTAGCCCTTAAAAACTCTTCACTCTCTCCTAAATTTCGCCTCTCACTATGTCCTATTAAAACAGTATCAACACCAAATTCTCTAAGCATATCAAGCCCAATCTCTCCTGTAAAACTTCCATTTTTTACAGGATAAAAATTTTGTGCTCCTAGATGAAATTTAGTATCGCAAAAAGCACTAAATGGCGGAAATAAAACTATATCTTTATTTGGCATAATCTTGTTAGTTAGGGTTTTTAAATACTCTTCAAAACTAACTCTTGTGTGGTTGCACTTAAGATTTGCATAAAATTTCACATTTGAGCCTTTCTAAGCAAAACCCTAATACCAGGAAGCTCTTTGCCCTCTATTAACTCTAAGCTAGCACCACCGCCTGTGGATATAAATGTCATCTCATCAGTATCTGAAGCCCTTGCTACAACATCTGCAGTATCTCCACCACCAACAATAGTAGTTGCTGGGCTTTCAGCGATAAAGTGGCTCATCCTAACACTTCCTCTTGCAAATTTATCTATCTCAAAAACCCCCATAGGTCCGTTCCACCATATAGTTTGTGCATCTTCAAGTGCTTCTTTAAAAAGTGTAACCGTTGCAGGGCCTATATCAAGTCCCATCCAATCTTTTGGTATCTCTTGAGCTGTTACATACTTCATAGCAGACTCATTTGAGATATGTGGCGCAGCAATAACATCGACTGGGAGATAAATTTTAACACCTAACTCTTTGCCTTTTTCTAAAACTCGCTTGGCTTCTTCAATAAGATCTTCTTCTAAAAGTGAATTTCCTATCTCAAAACCTAAAGCTTTTAAAAATGTAAAAGCCATACCTCCACCAATGATAAGCTTATCAACTTTAGGAAGTAAATTTTTAAGAGCTTGAAGTTTACCACTAACCTTACTTCCACCAACAACAGCTACAAATGGTCTAGCTGGGTGTTTGATAAGGTTGCTTGAGAAATCAATCTCCTTTTTAAGTAAAAAATCCCGCTGCTTTATGTTTTTCATCATATAATTTAGTTATGGCTTCAACTGAAGCATGAGCTCTATGACAAACCCCGAAAGCATCATTTATATAAAATTTAGCAAAACCTGCAAGTTTTTTAGCAAATTCTATATCGTTTTTTATCTCTGCTTTATCAAAACGTAAATTTTCAAGTAAAATAATCTCCCCTGCTTTTAAAGCATTAACGGCATTTTGAGCAAGTTGACCAGTTACGTCTTTAACAAATTTTATATCTTTTTTTAAAATTCTACTAAGTCTTTTAGCAACAGGCTCTAAACTAAATTTAGCCTCAAACCCATCCTTAGGGCGCCCTAAATGACTAGCTAAAATGATAGCACACCCTTCATCAAGGCAGTATTTTATGGTTGCAACTGCTGAGCAAATACGCCTATCATCAGTTATGTTTCCAAACTCATCCATAGGCACGTTAAAGTCGCACCTTATGAAAACCTTATCACCTTTTTTAAACTCTAAATCCTTAATAAAAAGTAAGCTATCTCCCACTTTGAACCTCTCTTGCATACAGTGCTAAATCAACAAGTCTTTGGCTATACCCCCACTCATTGTCATACCACGCTAAAACTTTTACTAAATTTCCATCTACAACGCTTGTCATATCACTTGCTAAAACAGATGAATAAGGCGAACTTATAAAGTCACTTGAAACTCTACAATCTTCATCAACAAGTAAAATTTCATGGTTTTTAAGCGCATACTCTTTAAATGCCTCATTTATCTCTTGCACAGTTGCATCTTTGCTAAGAAGTGCTGTTAAATCGACCATTGAGACGTTTGGAACTGGGACTCTAAGAGATAATCCATGAAGCTTACCTTGTAAATTTGGCAAAACTAAACCTATCGCTTTAGCTGCTCCTGTTGTAGTTGGAACGATATTAGTTGCTGCCGCTCTGCTTCTTCTAAAATCTTTATCTTTAGTATCTAAAAGTGGTTGAGACGCTGTATAAGCGTGAGCTGTGGTCATAAAACCTTTTTCGATCCCAAATTTATCATCTAAAACCTTTGCTACTGGCCCAAGACAATTTGTAGTACAACTTGCATTTGAGATGATGCTCTCTCCTTTATAACTCTCATGATTTACTCCCATAACAAAAGTTGGTGTATCATCTTTAGCTGGAGCGCTCATTACTACTAATTTGATGCCACCTTCAAGATAAGGCTCACATTTTTCTTTAGTTAAAAATGCTCCCGTACATTCAAGCACAACCTCAGCACCTTCATCTTTAAAACCAAGTTCTTTTGGTTCGCGTGTTGAGAAAACTCGAATTTTTCTACCATCAACACTTATATACTCATCATTTATAACTTCAACTTTTCTCTTAAACTCACCATGAACTGAGTCATACTGCAAAAGATATCTTGTAATCTCTCTTTTTGCAGTATCATTTATCGCCACAAGCTCGATATCTTCACGCTCTAAAACAATACGTGCAACACACCTGCCTATCCTTCCAAAGCCATTTATCGCAACTTTTAGTGCCATATAAGATCCTTTTTAGATATAATAGTGTCCTATTTTACTAAAAATTAGGTTAAAGAGAGTTAAAATGAAAATAGCACTTTTTGGCGGAAGCTTTGATCCACCACATTTAGGACATGAATATATAGTTAAAAAAGCGCTTACAGACCTTGATATTGATAAACTTATCATCATGCCCGCCTATATAAATCCTTTTAAAAGTGGCTATTTTGCACCACCAAATTTAAGGCTTAAATGGCTAAAAACTATCTTTGATAAATATGAAAAGATAGAAATTTCAGACTTTGAAATTTCACAAAAACAGCCTGTTTCTACAATTAAAAGCATAACTTACATAAAAAAAACTTTTAGTCCATCTAAAATTTACATCATCATTGGCGCTGATAATTTAGAAAGTTTGCATAAGTGGAGTGAGTTTGAAAATTTAAACACTTTAACACAATTTGTTGTTGCATCACGAGATGGTATAGAAATCCCAACAAATTTGCAAAAATTAGATATAAATGCTAACATTTCATCTACAAAATTTAGGAAAACCTTAAATTTAGAGCTTATATCGCCGAAGATAAAGGGCGAAGTAGCAAAATTTTACCGAGGGATAGATATGTCTAACATAAAAAAAAGAGTTGAGGCTATAGTTAAAGTTTTAGAAGATAAAAAAGCTGAAAATGTTGAAGTTGTTGATATGAGCGATAAAGAGTATATATCTAAATTTGTAGTTATCGCAACTACTTTAACCGGTCGCCATGGGGCATCTTTAGCTGATGATATAGAACTTGCACTTAAACCTTTTGGTGAAAAATTTTTAAATGTTGAAAGTAGTGATGAGTGGACAGCGATCGATTTAGGAGATACAATTATACATCTAATGAGTGATGAATATAGAGCTAAATACGATATAGAAGAGTTCTTAAAAACTCTTAAATTTTAATTTACTATCTAGCATCTTGCAATTGTTATCAAAATAGATATGTATTTAGAAATATCTTTTTAAGCATTACTTAAGCTAAGCATAAAAGAGTGCTTTAGTAAATTCGTACGAAAACTATCTTTTTAATACTTGTGCGATCTTGTCGCTTAGCTCTATAATTTGAGATCTTTTAGTTATAAAACTATTTTTGTTTGATATAAGATAAGCAGAGCTTGACATGATAACTTCAGCTATTTTAAGCCCATTTTGCTTCATTGTAGCTCCAGTTTCAACATTGTCAACTATCGCATCAGCTAAGCCAATAAGAGGAGCAAGCTCTATGGAGCCATAAAGCTTAATTATTTTTACAGCTATCGCTTTGCTAGCAAAGAATTCCTTTGTTATATTTGGCATTTTAGTAGCTACTTTAATACTTGGTTTATCATAATCTAAAGTAAATCCATCTTTTATTCCAACACATACTTTACACTTGCCAATACCTAAATCAAGTAGTCTAAAAACATCTGGTTTATGCTCTTCAAGTACTTCAAGCCCAACTACACCAATATCAGCAGCACCATTGCTTACATAAGTTGGGATATCTTGATTTCTAACTGCTAGAAATTTGAACTCACCTTTGTTTAATATAAGTTTTCTATCTTCAAATTTAAACTCATCTCCATAAATATCTCTAAAAATATCTAAAGTTCCCTCAGATATCCTACCTTTAGGAAGCGCAATAGTTAACATTTATACCTCTTTCTTTTAGTGCCTTAAGCATCCCTCTAAAAACTAAATTCCTATCATATATACCATTATCAAAAAACCTAGCTAAAAAACTTCCATCCCCACCTGTAAAGTATATATGTTTGCTTTTTGAAATATCTTTTATAAGATAAACAAGCGGTGCAACTATACCAAAAGTTACTGCATCGTTAGTTTTTTGTGGCAGACAATCCAAATCAATTTGTGAGTTAAAAGGAATTTTAAGATTTTTTGATATCTCTTCATTTGCCTTTAACTGCGCTGCAATACCTGGGACTATAAAGCCTCCTTGATGGGTATCTTCTAGCATTATATCAACCGTTATCGCACTTCCTGCATCAACCACAACACCATTTTTTACAGTATAGCACCCTGCTACTCTATCAACTCCTAAACCCCTATATATCGTATCAAATTCAAAATAATCCCCAATATCTATAAATTTAGAATTTCTTGGGATGAAATTTGGATTTACACTTATATAATAAGCTCTTTCATAAGATGTAAATGAGTCTAGCTCAGTAATGTTTTTAGTTGAAATTTTACCATCATGCCAAATTTTAGCACTATAGTTTCCTATATCTATAAGTAACACTGCCAACCTCTCTCTTTGGCTAAATTTAGTGCTTTTGAGCAAATTTGAGAGCTTAAGAAAAGATATCTTTTCTTAATAATCCTATCCTCATCTTCTGCTACTAAATTCGCTAAATTTTCAAGTTTATTAAAATCATTTTGCAAAAACCTACTTTTTGCATCTCTAAAAAAAACTATAACATTATCAGCGACTAAATTTACACCGACTAAACATCTATATGACCTTGCTGTGGTAAATTTTGCAAGATTTATAGTTTTACTTTTTTTTAAAATAATCTTTTTTGCTATTAAGCGTTCTTCCATACTATCTTATCTCTAAATACTCATTTTTAAAGTAAAATGTATTATCTCCAACAAAACTAAGCTCATCTATCTTATCATCAAGCTTATAAATTTCTCTATTTTTAAAATTTAGATCAGTTACTATCAAATATCCTGTACTTTCAAAAATATAGAACTTTTCGCCTTTTGGTATAACTCCTGAAAATTGAGCAAATTTAAATTTTTCTGTGGTTAGTTCGTTTAAATTTAGATCAAAAGCTTTAGCTGTGCCATCTTTAGCAAATAGATAAATTTTGCCATTATAACTAAATATATTTTTTATAGAATCAATAACTCTTTTGTTTCCATTTGGCGAGAGCATCAAAAGAGATGTATTTGTCGCTGCATAGATATTTTGTCCGATATTTTCAAAGTAGATAACATTGTTAAAAAATGACTCTGCACTTATATAAACATCTCCAGTAGTCCTTCCACTTGGCGTATGCACAGCTAAAAGTTGACCATCAAGTGTAGGAAAAAAAACATCTGTATTGCTTAAAAAAAGTGGTGCTGCTGAGCGTGCATCAAGTGTAAAAATTCTATTTGCTTTTTGAGACATCTTAACAACATCGCTTTTTAAATCTATCAAAAACATACTATTATCCGCAACTACAGCAGCTAAATCATTTCCATTTATAGAGGCTGAAACTACCTGTTTATCAAATTTCCGTTCATAAGTAGTTTCACCATTTAAGTTTCTAATTTTGAAATTTCCATCTAAATTTGATGATATTATCCTATCTCCACTACTGCCTAAAAATTTCTCATTTTTATCTAGTTTAATGTTGCTTAAAATTCCAGCTTTTGTTATGACAGTGCCATCTTTAAGCGTTGCTCCATTTATAGATGTGAAAGCTATATCATTATTTAATTTATACTCATACCTTGCAACTCCAACTTTTTCATCTTTTTCAGGATTAAAATACTCTCTTTTAGTACTACATCCTGCTAAAATAAGTGCCGCTAAAATTACCGTTAAAAAACTATTTCTCTTCATTTTTAACTCCATTATAATGCCTTAAATTTCTAGCTACTTCGGCAAGTGGCGAATTGGGTGGAATTTTAATAAACTCACTATTTGCTGCAGCAATATCTCCGTCCTTTAGGTAGTTATAGCCCTTCATAAATGTAGTGTAACCTTCCATAACACCATCACTTAAACCTGTAGCTTGATAACCTATAACATCTCTTAAGATAGGATCGATCTCTTGCAGATTTGAAAGCTCTTCTATCTTGGCGCTATCGTTGTTATCAAGTGCTGTTCTAAATTCATAAAGAGCGTATAAATTTGGGCTTGTAGTTTTTAAATTCTCTCTAGCTTTTGCATTGTTTGGATCTAAAATAAGCTCACTATATGCTTTATTTGCAGCTTGAAATTTTCTATCATTAAAAAAATCTTTAGTCGCTAAAACAAGAGGGATAATCACAACTAGAGCTAGTATTATTAATACCAATTTTTTGTTCTTTTTAAAAAAGTATTCTCCTTTTATGATACTCTCTAAGAACTGCTCTTCTGAGCTAACCACTCTTTTGACATCTTTTATATCATCTTTTATAGCCAAAATTTTCCTTTAAATAAATTTTAGTGTAATTGTAGCATAAAATATTTTAAATCGAGCCTAATGTAAGGTAATTTGTGCTATAATAAAATGATTTTTGTTATTGAGAAAGAGGAACTATGACTATAAATGATAATCTACTAAAAAAGCTTGAAAAGCTTAGTGCTATAAAAATAGAAGATAGCAAAAGAGAAAATGTAAAAAAAGAGCTTGAAAACGTACTTAAATTTGTTGCGATTTTAGATGAATTGGATCTAAAAGATAGCGATTTAAATAATAGCTCAAACTTTACACCACTTAGAGATGACATCCCAAGCGAACCAAACAAAGAGGCGATAGAGATAGTTTTTAAAAATGCACCCGATGTAAAAGAGAACTTTTTCGTAGTTCCTAAAATTATAGACTAAGGTTTAGATATGGAAAATACAGAATTTGACCACCTAGATATTGAAACTCTTCTTAGAGTTTTAACCCAGTATAATGCAAGTGACCTTCATCTTGTAAGTAGAAGTGCTCCTCAAATAAGAATAGACGGTAAACTCAACCCTATAGATATGCCACATCTTACCGGAAAAGATATTGAAAAAATGTGCTATGCAGTCATAACAGATGCCCAAAAAAGTGAGTTGGAAGAAAACAAAGAGCTTGACTTTGCCTTAGAACTTGCAAGCATTGGACGTTATAGGGGTAATTATTACTATACTATGAATGGCGACTTAGCTGCAGCTTTTAGAACAATACCTATAAATATCCCGTCAATTGATGATATGAAAGGTCCTCAAATTCTTAAAAAACTAGTCCAAAGAGAGAAAGGTCTTATCTTAGTAACTGGTCCAACTGGCTCTGGTAAATCTACAACTCTTGCTACTATGCTAAATGAGATAAATGAAACTGAGCGCAAACATATCATCACTATAGAAGATCCTGTGGAATTCGTACATAACAACAAAAAAGCTCTCTTTTCTCATAGAAACATAGGCACTGATACTCACTCTTATGCAAATGCTTTAAAATTTGCACTGCGTGAAGACCCTGATATCATATTAATAGGTGAAATGAGAGATAAAGAGACTATCTCCACTGCTATAACTGCTGCTGAAACAGGACACCTTGTCTTTGGCACACTTCACACTAACTCAGCAATGCAGACAATTAGCCGTATAGTTGACAGCTTTGAAGGAGCTGAGCAAGTTCTTATAAGAAATATGCTCTCAGTTTCTCTTACTGCTATTATATCTCAATCACTTCTTCCAAGAGTAGGCGGGGGACGTCATGCTATATATGAAATTCTCATTAACAATAGTGCTATTGCAAACCTCATTCGTGAGGATAAAAACCATCAAATTTACTCACAAATGCAACTTAATCAGCAAGAAACTGGCATGAATACACAAACACAATCCATAGTAAAAGCGTTGCAAGCAAGAACAATAACAAAAAGTGATGCTCTTCGCTACTCAACAAATTTACAAGAACTTTCAAAGATAATAGGAGAGTAAATATGAGTGGAATAAATTGGCTAGATCTAATAATCATAGGTCTTGTAGTTATCTTTGGACTTAAAGGATTTTCTAGCGGGCTTATAAGAGAAATTTTTGGGATTATTGGTGTAGTTGGCGGTTTTGTTGTAGCTATAAGATACAAAGATAATGTTGGAGCATGGGTAAGTGCTAATGTATATGATTTAGGCAAACTTGGCCTTATGAGTACAAGTGGGACTGAAACTGTAGTTGGCTTTTTACTTGCACTTTTTGGAATTTGGTTCACAGCGCTTATACTTGGTGAGCTACTTGCTAAGCTTTTAGGCTTAAGTGGGTTAAGTTTTATAGACAGACTAGGTGGTTTTGTTTTTGGTGGTGCTAAAATTTTTCTTATATTTGCTATACTTGCGGTATTTATAAAGTCTTCAGCATTTTTAAATGAGCAAGCTAGACCATATTTTGAAAACAGTATCACATTTCCACATTTAGTAAATGTAGGAACAAAACTTATAGGAATAGACAAAGAGGATATAATCGTAAAAGTTGAAAAGATAACTAGCAATGAAGATAATCAAACAAATATAGTTTATCAAAAAAGTGATGAAGAAAATTTTGACGATCAAAACCAAAGTATTGATCTAAATATAACAACAGATAGGATGTTAGAATGAACAAGAAGATAGAAAATTTAGAATTTGACGCAATGCTTGATGAGTTTAAAAAAATTCTAAAAGACAACAGCCTCAAATTTACACAGCAAAGAGAATATGTGCTAAAAACCCTATATAACAACGACGAACACTATACACCAGAAGAGTTATATATAGAGGTTAAAGAAGCTCATCCTGAGTTAAATATAGGCATAGCCACAGTTTATAGAACTCTAAATTTACTAGAGGATTCAGGTATGGTTACTTCTATATCTTTTGGCGTACAAGGTAAGAAATTTGAACTTGCAAACAAACCTCACCACGACCATTTGATATGCAAACAGTGCAATAAAATAGTTGAATTTGAAGATAGTGAAGTAGAGAAAAAACAACTTGAAATAGCCCATAATCACGGTTTTACACTAACCGGACATTTGATGCAATTATACGGGCTTTGTAAAGATTGCCAAAAAGGAGCTAAATAGGTGGTATTTGATAATCAACTTGAAATTCAACGTATAGAAAAAGCGAACGCTTTAAAAGAACTTGAGATCAACCCATATCCGCATTTTTTATCAAAAGATATGAGTATAAAAGAATTTAAAAACAAATTTGCTCACATAAAAGAGCCAGGAGATAAAAGTAGTGATGAGTTTAAAATAGCAGGACGTTTAAAGCTTAAAAGAGTAGCTGGTAAGTCAACTTTTGCAAACATAGAAGATGATAGTGCTAATATCCAAATTTACTTCTCACGTGATAGCATAGGAGATGAGTTATATAAAATTTTTAGAAAAAATCTAGAAGTTGGAGATATAATTATCGTTAAAGGATATGCATTTGTAACAAATACTGGCGAGTTTTCTATCCACGCAAGCAATATAACTCTTGCCACTAAAGCTATCTCTCCGCTTCCAGAGAAATTTCATGGGTTAGTTGATATAGAGCTAAGGTATCGTCAAAGATATCTTGATATGATTATGAACCCTGATGTTAGAGAGGACTTTAAAACCCGCTCACAAATCATCAGCTCGATAAGGAGATTTTTTGAAGAAAAGGGATTTTTAGAGATAGAAACTCCTATGATGCACGATATCGCAGGCGGAGCAAATGCTAAACCATTTATAACTCATCATAACGCTTTAGGTGTAGATAAATATCTGCGTATCGCACCTGAGCTATATTTAAAAAGAGCAGTTGTTGGTGGGCTAGAAGCTATTTTTGAGATAAATCGTTGCTTTAGAAATGAAGGAATGGATCAAACTCACAACCCTGAGTTTACAAGCATTGAGTTTTACTGGGCATATCATAACTACCGCGATCTTATGGATCTAACAGAAGAACTTTTTACAACTTTACTTAAAAAGCTAAATTTATCCACGCTTTTAGAGTATGGTGAGTATAAAATTCACTTTGATAAACCTTTTAAACGCATAAGCTATAAAGATGCTTTATCAGAAATAGGAAAAATTCCAGCCGAGATTTTAAATAACAAAGATCAAATTTTAAATAAGCTCAAAAATGATGGCTTTGAAGCAAATCAAAAGCTTGGATTAGGTCATCTATGGGGACAACTCTTTGATAACTATGTTGAAGAAAAATTAATCGATCCTACTTTTATAATCGACTTTCCAAAATCTATAAGTCCTCTTGCTAGAAAAAGTGATAAAAATCCTGATATTGCTGAGCGTTTTGAGCTATTTATAGCAGGTAAAGAGCTAGCCAACGGCTTTAATGAGTTAAATGATCCATTAGATCAATATGAGCGTTTTAAATCCCAAATAGATGCTAAAAATGCAGGAGATGATGAAGCTCATGAGATGGATGAAGACTATGTAAAAGCCCTAGGTTACGCTATGCCTCCAACAGCTGGCGAGGGAATAGGGATAGATAGGCTTGTGATGCTACTCACCAACAAAACTTCAATTCGCGATGTGATACTTTTCCCCGCGATGAGACCAATCAAAGACAAGGAACAATAATGACATTAGAAAATTTTGATCACGAAATTTATAACTTAACTCAACAAGAGCTTATTAGGCAAACTGACTATCTTGAGATGATAGCAAGTGAAAATTTCACATATCCTGAGGTTATGGAAATTATGGGATCTATCCTTACTAATAAATACGCTGAAGGGTACCCAAACAAAAGATACTACGGCGGATGCGAATATGTAGATCAAATAGAACAAATCGCTATAGATAGATGTAAAAAACTTTTCGGATGTGAGTTTGCAAACGTTCAACCAAACTCAGGAAGTCAAGCAAATCAGGGTGTTTATGGTGCTCTTATAAAACCAGGAGATAAAATTTTAGGTATGAACTTAAGTCATGGTGGACACTTGACACATGGTGCCAAAGTAAGTAGTTCTGGCAAAAATTATGAAAGTTTTTTCTACGGAGTTGAGTTAGATGGACGTATTAACTATGACAGAGTAGCAGATATTGCCAATATTGTAAAACCAAAACTTATAGTTTGTGGCGCAAGTGCATATACAAGAGAGTTTGACTTTGCTAAATTTAGACAGATAGCTGATAGTGTTAAAGCTTATCTTTTTGCTGATGTTGCCCATATCGCTGGTCTTGTAGTAGCTGGTGAGCAATCCAATCCATTTCCACACGCTCACGTTGTTAGCTCAACTACTCACAAAACTCTACGCGGTCCAAGAGGTGGTATTATCATGACAAATGATGAAGAAATTTCTAAAAAAATAAACTCAAGCATTTTCCCAGGTATTCAAGGTGGGCCTTTAATGCACGTTATCGCAGGAACAGCAGTTGGCTTTAAACACAACTTAAGCAATGAGTGGAAAATTTACGCTAAACAAGTTAAAGCAAATGCTAAAAAACTTGGTGAAATTCTAGTTTCAAGAGGATATGATCTAGTAAGTGGCGGTACTGACAACCACCTTATACTTATGAGCTTACTCAATAAAGATATAAGCGGTAAAGATGCAAGTGATGCTTTAGAAAGAGCTGGCATCACAACAAACAAAAACACAGTCCCAGGCGAAACAAGAAGCGCTATGGTAACAAGTGGCGTTCGTATAGGAAGTCCTGCTTTAACAGCACGTGGCATGAAAGAGACAGAATTTGAATTTATAGCAAACAAAATAGCTGACGTGTTAGATGATATAAATAACACAAATCTTCAAGATAAAGTAAAAAAAGAAGTTAGAGAGCTTGCTCATGAATTTATAATTTATGAAAAAGCAACTTTTTAAGGAGCACAAATGAATGACAAATTTAACATAGACGATAGTATTATCCTTGATCCAGACACTGTTAGGTCTAACAATATAAAAAAAATATTGACTAGCATAGCTATATTGGTAGTTCTTTTCCTTATCATACTTATAGTTATGAAATTTATAAATAGCGGAGATACAACTCATAGTCAACCTCTAGTTATGCCAACTGAAGAGGCTATATTTACTCCTGTAGCTGAAGTAGTAAAACCTATAGAGATAAAACCTATAAATGAGCAACCTACAGATGAAAAACAGCTAACTACAACTAGTGATTTGATTGGGCAAGCTCAAGATAAAGTCGCGACAAATCAAACACAAGTGATTGAAGAACCAAAGTCAGTTGAAGTTCAACCAAAACAAGTTGAAACCAAACCTGAAACAAAGCCAGCTCAAAGTAAACCAGCTGAAACTTCAAAGCCAAAAGAGGTAGTTGTAGTAACTGCAGATAAAAACGCTCCTCAAAAGGCCGCAGAACCTAAAGCTGAAACTAAACCTGAACCAAAGCCAGCTCAAAGTAAACCAGCTGAAACAAAAGTAGTTAAAAAAGGTGCGGAATTAACAGGTAATGTGCCAAGTGGAAGTTACATACAAGTTTTAGCTACAAGCGAATTTAAACCAAGCAACAGCTACATTCAAAAGCTTACTGATCAAGGTTATAGCTACAGACTTTATAAAACTACAGTAAATAACACAGAATTTACTAAAGTTTTAGTTGGACCATATAGTGGTGATCAACTCCAAAAAGAGATGTCAAATATTAGAGCAGTCATTAACAAAGATGCTTTTGTTTTTAAAATTAACTAATGCATAAGTTTGCGGTATTTGGCAACCCTATCGAGCACTCTATATCGCCACGCCTTCACAACCTAGCTATTGAAGAACTAGGTTTGAAGGCTTTTTATGGTAGAGTTTTGCTTGATGATGGTAAAAATTTAAAGAGTAAATTTAACACTTTAAAATTAAATGGCGCAAACATTACAGTGCCTTTTAAAGAGGTAGCTTATGAAATTTGCGATAAACTTGATATCCATGCTAAAGCTATTGGCTCAGTTAACACTATCGTTAAAAATAAAAAAACTCTCATAGGTTACAATACAGACGCTACTGGATTTATGAAAGCTATAGAGGATTTTAAAGAGATAAAATCAGCCCTTATCATTGGTGCGGGCGGAACTGCCAAAGCTCTAAGTTACGCACTTAAAAATAACGCTGTCAACGTAACCATAGTAAACAGAAGCAAAAAAAGAAAAGATGGTTTTGAAAATTACATTTATAAAACTTGGGATGACTTTTCTCCAAAAGGCTTTGATCTAGTGGTAAATACCACTTCAGCAGGCTTAGTAAAAGATGAATACCCCATGCCTTTTGAGTTGCTAAAAACTACCCTTGAAAATAGTATATTTGCCTTTGACGTGATCTACAACAGAGCTACAAATTTCTTAAATTTAGCAGATTCTCTAAATTTAACCACCAAAAATGGTTCTGATATGCTTATCTGGCAAGCAGTTTATGCACTAAACCTTTTTTACGACAAAAGCTTAAATGAACACAAAATTTACAACTCCATGAAAAAAGCTATAAATTTATAGATTATCAATTTTAAAACTTTCAGAGTTTATATATTTATACTACAAAAATATATATTTAAATTTAGGGCATCACGCCCTAAATTTAACAACTACTGAAGACGTTTTACATCATTACAGCTATCTTTATGACCGCTATAACATGCTCTTTGATAAATATCAAGAGCTGCCATTTTACTAGCTACAACTCCTTCACCTTTTTCAAACATATTAGCCATTCTTACGCACGCTGGCACATATTGAAACCTTGTACAAGTATAGTCATATGCTGCTATAGCGTTTACAAAGTCGCCATTTTGATAGTAATTATTTGCTATGCTAAAAGCTCCTGCAACGTCTGTTTTGTTAAGCTGATTAGTATCTACACTAGCATTTACATTGCCTATTAAAACCACCTCATCTTCAATTCTTTGATTTGATATAGTGTTCTTATTAGAAGCTGTAACGCATCCTGTTAAAACAAAAGCCGCAAAAATTACAAAAATAAAACTTCTCATAGATTGTCCTTTTAAATTTTACCGACGATATAGTAGGTCTCTCTCCCATCAACTTTTTCAAGTCCAAATTTATACCTATCCGCCCACTCAAAAATAGTCTCTCTAAAACCTTTGATAACTCCGTCAGTGCTGTTTTCATTTTTGATCTTAAAATAACTATTTGAATTAGACATAGCCACATAACCCTCAAACTTCTTAAGATTGTCATTTAATAAAATTATCTTTTCAAGCTCAGTATCTGTAAAATCACAAGAATTTAAGATTCCCTCCAATTGTGCTATTGTACCATCATTTACACTATATCCAAGTGATACTAAAATTCCATCTTTTTCCATATTTTATCCTTTCATAAAATTTAATTTTCATTTGCTTTAGTGATTAAAACATCCTCTATAACTCGCTTTATATCACCATCTAAAATATCATCAACTTGAGAATATCCGATGTTTGAGCGAGTATCTTTAACCTGTTGATATGGGAAAAGTACATAACTTCTTACTTGATGCCCCCACCCTATATCACTCTTTTCTATACTTCCTGCAGCCTTAGCTTGCTTCATCATTTCAAGCTCATAAAGCCTTGATTTTAGCATTTTAAGGGCTGTGGCTTTATTTTTATGCTGACTTCTATCGTTTTGACACTGCACAACTGTCCCAGTTGGTATGTGAGTTATACGCACAGCACTCTCTGTTTTATTTACATGCTGTCCACCTGCTCCACTTGCGCGATAATAATCAAAACGAAGATCTTTTTCATCTATATCAACAGTGATATCATCATCAAGCTCAGGACTCACCATCACGCTTGTAAAACTTGTGTGACGTCTCCCAGCACTATCAAAAGGGCTAACTCTAACAAGTCTATGAATGCCATTTTCAGCCTTTAGATAGCCATATGCATTCTCACCTTTAACAATAAAACTTGCATCTTTTAATCCTGCTTCATCACCCTCTTGATAATCAAGCACCTCTACTTTATATCCTTCTCTTTCACAAAACCGTAAATACATACGGTAAAGCATGCTAGCCCAGTCATTACTCTCAGTTCCTCCTGCCCCAGGATGAATGGTAACGATAGCATTTTTAGAGTCATTATCTGCACTTAAAAGCATAGAAACCTCTAAATTTGTAATAGCATCTTCTAGCTTGCTAGCATCTTCAAAAAGAATTTCTATAACCTCTGTATCTTCTTCAGCAGTAGCAAGCTCATACATCTGTATAGCATCATCAACAGAAGATTTTGCTTTTATAAATTTTGAATAAATGCTTGCTAGCTTAACTTTTTCCCTATTTACTTTTCCTGCTTGTTCTACATCGCTCCAAAACTCAGGATCAAGTCCTGCTTTTTCTATCTCATCAAGCCGAGCTTTAATTTCAGCGGGCTTAATGATAAGAGCCATATTAGAAACCTTTTTTTTAAGCTCTTTTAAAAGCTCTAAATATTCATAACTATCCAATACTTACTTCCTTTAAATTTTCCTCCTCAATAGCTTTTTTAGCCTCCATCATTTTCTCTTTTGCCTCCAAATCATGACTTTCTATCTTAGCTCTAGCGTTTTTCTCTCCTATAAACATAATAGCATATCCAGTAACAGCAGCTATAAACGACGCTATAAGTATAGATAGTCTATCAGCTGAGTGAAACAAAGTACTTCCCCTATAGGCGATCTCACACATAAAAAGACTCATACTCATACCTACGCCTGTTAGCATACACAACCCAAAAAATTGCATAAAATTTGCACCAATAGGGAGTTTTGAAATTCCAACTTTAATAATAACTCTAGAAAATAGAAATATCCCAACAGGCTTTGCAACCAAAAGACTAACGATGATTCCGATAGATACAGGGTGTAAAAGGTGCGATATCGCCTCATTTGTTATAAGAATTCCAGCATTTGAAAAGGCGAAAACTGGCATAACAAAATAGGTGATTAATCCATAAAGTCTGTTTTCAAGATCTCTGGCCACAGAGTAACCTTTTATAGGCTTTAATGGTATAAAAATAGATGCCAAAATTCCACCTAAGGTTGCATGAACTCCTGATTCTAAAAAACAGAGCCACATGAAAAACAGAGCTATAAGATAGGGAGTTTTTTTACTTACATTAAGTAAATTCATAGCAAGCATTATGAGTGCTATCACACCAGCTACACCTAAAAGGACAAGACTCACATTAGCTGAGTAAAAGATTGCTATAATAAAAACAACTGCTATATCATCAATAATAGCCAAAAGAAGTAAAAAAATTCTTAGCGATGGTGGTATCTTTGAGCCAAGAAGAAGCAAAACACCAACGGCTAAAGCTGTATCACTAACTGTAGGGATAGCCCAACCTCTCATAGCAAAACTATTGCCCCAAGTTATGAGTAAAAAAACAATAGCAGGCGTAACGATCCCACCAATTCCTCCTATAATAGGAAGTGCAACTCTTGATGGAGAGCTTAATTCCCCCACCATAATCTCTCTTTTAACTTCAAGACCTATATAGAAAAAAAATATTGCCATAAGACCATCATTTGCCCAGCCGTGCGTAGCGTGGATAAGCTCATACTCGCCAAAAATTAAGCCTAACTTAAAATTTATGAAACTATCATAGGCATCTACTAGTGGCGAATTTTTAAAAATAAGCGCAAGAATACACGCTGTGATAATCAAAATACCACCTATAGCCTCGCTTTTAAACAGTCTTTTTATTCGCCCCATAAATCCTCTTAGCGTGTAATGTCAATCAACTTATTTTATCTAAAAAAGTTTAATCTAATATTTAAATATTCAAATATTTAACATAAAGATAAATTTAGTAGTTTTAAGCTATAATCGCATAAATTTATAGAAAAAATAGGAGAATTATGGAAATTTTTAACTCAGTTTCTGAACTTAAAAAATACTTAGAAAATAGATCCAAAACTATTGGTTTTGTTCCAACAATGGGGGCATTGCACAAAGGTCACGTTAGCCTTTTAAAAAAAGCTAGAAATGAAAATGACACTCTAGTTTTAAGCATTTTTGTAAACCCAACTCAATTTGGCGAAAATGAGGATCTAAACAGATATCCCAAAAAAGAAGAATCAGATATAAGAGTAGCTAAAATGTGTGGGGTTGACGCTCTTTTTATGCCAAAAGCAGAAGAAATTTATGCCCTAAATGAACCTTTGATTAAAGCGCCTGATAATCTTGCAAATATACTAGAAGGCAAGGCTCGCCCTGGACATTTTGACGGTGTTTTAAGGATTCTTAACAAACTTTTTAACATAGTAAAACCTACAAGAGCTTATTTTGGCAAAAAAGATGCCCAGCAACTCATCATCGTTGAAAATATGGTAAAAACATTTTTTATGGATATAGAAATAGTCCCTTGTGAAACACTTAGAGAAGATGATGGTCTTGCAATGAGTTCAAGAAATGAGTATCTAAGCGAAGAAGATAAACTGTATGCTCTTAAAATTTCACACTCATTGCTTAAAGCTAGCAATTTGATCAAAAAAGATGAGCTAGATAGCAAGATTATAAAAGCTCAAATGAAAGAGACTCTAGAACCTTTAGAGCTTGACTATATAGCTATTTTAAACCGTAAATTTGAACCTATTGAAAAAGTAGAAATTCAAAACACAATCATACTAGTTGCTGCTAAAATTAACAAAACTAGACTTATAGACAATATCTGGGTTTAAGGAAAAGCGTGTCAAATTTATATCTTAAATCCCTTGGTTGTAACAAAAATTTAATTGATAGCGAAATCATGCTTGGGCGACTTAGCACATATGATCTAACTGATGATCCAACTCAAGCTGATGTGATGATAATCAATACTTGTGGTTTTATACAAGCAGCAAAAGAAGAGAGTATAAATGCTATTTTAGAACTTGCTGGGCTTAAAAAAACGGGAGCTTTACTTGTAGTAACTGGATGTTTAACACAACGCTATAAAGATGAGCTTATAAAAGAGCTTCCTGAAGTTGATATTTTCAGCGGTGTAGGTGACTTTGATAGAGTTGATGAAATGATACTTAAACGTCAAAATCTCTTTAGCCCTCAAACTTACCTCCAAAAAGATGAAAACAGAGTTATCACAGGCTCAAACTATCACGCGTACATAAAACTATCTGAAGGGTGCAATCAGCGCTGCTCATTTTGCGCTATACCTACCTTTAAAGGACGTTTAAAAAGTAGGCAGATTAAAGATATCGTTAATGAGGTTAAAAATTTAGTAGCTAAAGGATACTATGACTTTAGCTTTATATCTCAAGATAGCTCAAGCTTTGGGCGAGATTTGGACATGAAAGATGGTCTTATTGACCTTATAGATGAGATTGAAAAAATTAATGGTCTAAAATTTGCTAGAATTTTATATCTTTATCCAAGTACAACAAGCAATACTTTAATCAAACGTATCATAGACTCTAAAGTATTTTTAAACTACTTTGATATGCCCATACAGCATATAAATGATGATATGTTAAAGATAATGCGAAGAGGTGCTGACAAAAGGCGAATTTTAGAACTTTTAGATTTAATGCAAAACGCATCAAATTCTTTTCTTAGAAGTGGCTTTATCGTAGGTCATCCTGGTGAAAGCGATGAGTGCTTTAATGAGCTTTATGAGTTTTTAAAAGAGTTTAAATTTGACCGTGTTTCAGTATTTGCATACTCTAAAGAAGAGGATACTCCAAGTTTTCAAATGAAGCAAATTCCAACAAAAGTGATAACTAAAAGAGTAAATTTAGTTGAACAATTAACCAAAACAAATTTAAACAAAAATTTAGAAAATATGATTGGCAAAGAAATTTTAGTGAACTTAGATGGTATAAGTAGCGAAGGCGAAATGTTTTACGCGGCAAAACATACTCTTTGGGATAGAGATATAGATGGCGAAATTCTCATCAACGATAGTCAAATTCAAAATTTACAAGTTGGCAAAATTTACAAATGTCTTATCACTCAAGTAGCTGGTCAAAAGCTTTTAGGCAGTATCCTTGCTTAACAAAGAAGCGCTAAACAAACTCTTAAATGGCAAAAATTTACTAGCCTTTTCTTATGGAGTTGATAGCACTGCCCTTTTTTATCTTTTAGTGCAAAATGGTATAAATTTTAACTTAGTATTTATCAACTATAATACTCGCTCTAACAGCAAAAATGAAGAACTTGCGGCTAGAAATTTAGCTGCCAAATTCAACAAGAAAATTTATATAAAACAGGTAAATTTTAACCTTGAAAATTCAAATTTTGAAAGCGTTGCGAGAGATTTTAGGTATAAGTTTTTTGAAGAAATTTGTCAAGAATTTGGATATGAAAATTTAATCACCGCTCACCAATTAAACGATAAATTTGAGTGGTTTTTAATGCGACTTAGCAAAGGTTCTGGAGTAGTAAATGCCCTTGGAATGAATGCAATTGACCATAAAAAACATTTTTTTGTAGTTCGTCCGCTTATAGATACAAGCAGAACTGAAATTTTAGAGTTTTTGCATGCAAATGAGTATAAATACTTCATAGACAGTTCAAATTTAAATACAAATTTTGAACGAAATTTCATAAGAGCTGAGTTTAGTGATAACTTTATAAAAAAATTTAAAAATGGTGTAAAAAAAAGTTTTGAATTTTTGGAGCAAGATAAAAAGCATTTGTTAAATGGCGAAATTTATAGTAACAGTGAATTTTTTGTCATAAAAAACAGAGAAAACCATATGAATTTAATAGACAAAGCTCTTAAAAAACTTAATATTGTTATGAGTCAAAAACAACGCAAACAAGCTCTTGAAGATTGTGTTATAAGTGGTAAAGTTGTTATTTGTTACACTAAAGACTGCATTTATATCGCACCATATCAAACTCATATAATGGATAAAGTCTTTAAAGAAAAATGTCGCTTAAAAAAAGTTCCACCACTTATAAGAGGATATATTTTTACTCATCAAGATCTGCTTAAGTGGTTTTAAAAATTCTCTTTTATGTTAATTTTATTGATAAAATCCATCAAATTTAGTGGCACAATGTTAGTTTTAATAAATATTTTTGTAAAGATATAATACCCTATTTCAGGACTTAAACCACCTGTATCATAGATATATATACCATTTATAAAGCTCTCATTTTGAGTATAAAAATCAAATATAAAATCCCTTATAACTCTATAAAAAAGCTCATCCCAATCATCCAAAACTATACTCTCATCATTATTGATCAAATTCATAAATTCTTTAGTTAAATCAACAGTTTTAGCTGAATATATTTTGCCGTGATCAGCGACCATAAGTACAGCTAGTGAGCTAAATTTCAGCACAAACAAGCCAACACCTTCAAAATTTTGATTTTTATGCAAAAAATACAGAACTTTAAACGGGCTTATAAATTCATTAATATGCACTCCAGCACTCTCTTCTATCTGTCTGATATCACTCAAATTTGCGTAAGAATAGATATTTTCATCGATATATTGTACATAAAACCCATCTATCATCACATCAGTAAGACCTTGCGTATGCGATGTTTGAAACACACACACATAATCTTTTTCACCATAAGAGGCATTTTGCTCGATATATTCACCTATTTGAGAATACTTACCATCAACTTTAAACGTTTTAATACCTTCACTTACGACGCTTTTTTGAGAATTTAGCTCTCTAAAATAGACTTTACAAAGATCATTATCTAACAAAATGGTATAAAAATGCCTATTATTGCGTCTTAAAAAGTTCATAATTTATCCCTAGAATATTTTTATTATTTTAACAAATTTATACTTAAAATGCAAAACTACAAAATTCACAAAAAATTTATCTTTATTTACAAAAAATTTATCTTTTTTAGATATGCTTAAAT
>JAAYFN010000086.1 GCA_012728225.1 Campylobacter sp. | reverse complement strand
TTAAAAGAGCATGGATTACCCCTCCGCCTTTTTTAAATAAGGAAAATTTTGCTAAGCTTAAGCCAGGATTAAAAAAAGATGAAGTTAGAACTCTTATAGGTTCACCTCATTTTCAAGAAGGCTATGCATATGTATATGAGTGGGATTATATATTCAACCTTAAAGAAAAGGGCGGTGATCCAGATAAGATATGTCAGTTTAAGATCGTATTTGATGAAAACAAAACAGTTGGAAGTATGCATTGGCTGCCTGAAAATTGTCTTTCAAGATCTTCAGAAAAGATAGAAACTTTTGAGCTAGAAAGTGATTTTTTGTTTGATTTTTCTAGTTCAAAACTTAAGCCAGCTGGTGCAGGTAAAGTTAGTCAGATAATTTCTAAGCTTAATAGAGAAAATTTAAAAAGTATAGAAATATTAGGGTATACTGATCCTATAGGTAGTAACTTGGATAATTTAGCTCTATCACAAAGAAGAGCAAATAGCGTTAAAGATGAGTTTGTAAGACAAGGTATTGACTCTAGAAAGATTACAACACGTGGTTTAGGAAAGAGTGAACAAGTTAAAATTTGTGATGCATCAGTACCAAAGAATGAATATATCGAGTGTCTTGCACCAAATCGTCGTGTAGTCATAACTGCACAAAGTGTAGGAAACTAGTATATTTAATACAATTAGTAGAGGAGAGATCCTCTACTAAATTATTCACGAACTTCCGTGCTTAAAATTTTAACCTCTTCTAAAGGCCTATCGTTTCTATCAGTTTGAACTTCGCCTATTTTTCTAACAACATCCATTCCTTCGACAACTTCACCAAATATTGTATGATAGCCATTTAGCCATGAGGTGCTTCCAAGAGTTATAAAAAATTGACTTCCATTGGTATTTGGACCTGCGTTTGCCATAGCTAAAATTCCAGCTTTATTAAAAACTTTATCTCTATATTCATCTTTAAAATTTTCACCCCAGATGCTTTCACCACCCATACCTGTTCCGGTTGGATCACCGCCTTGTATCATAAATCCTTTTATAACGCGGTGAAATATTACATTATCATAGTAGTTATTTTTAGAGTGTGAAGCAAAATTTTCACTTGCTTTTGGCGCTATGTCTTCAAATAAATTAACCGTTATATTGCCATAATTTGTCTTTAAAGTAACTTCTATTCCAAAAACTGCACTCACACATAGTAAAAATGTAAAAATATGTTTTTTTACCATATTATCTCCTTAAAAATCTTGATTTTAAATTATATTATTGTAAAATAATAAAGTAAATTTCAGACACAAAAGCGATATTAAATTCATATACAATTAAGTAAGCAAAAGATATAATAAGAAGGAGAAGTGACATGGAACTTGTTTCAAATGTAATTATAAGAGTTAACGACAATGATTTTGCCTTATATAAGCGGATCAAATTGCTTAAGCAGATAGATAAAGTAGGGTCTATCCTACAAGCTGCAAAAGAGGTGCCGATGAGTTATAAATCGGCTTGGGATGCTATTGATATGATGAACAATCTTTCGGATAAACCTGTTATTGAAAGAAAAGCAGGTGGAAGATATGGGGGAGGTAGCAAGCTTACTGAATTTGGTAGAAATTTGGTAAAGATCTATGATAAAATTGATGCTTTGCAAGACGAGTTTATTCATATCATAGAGCAAAATACTGATATAAACAGTGTTGAAATTTTAAATTTGCAAAGGATTGCGATGCAGATAAGTGCTAGAAACGTTTTTTTAGGAGAGATAGTAAGTATTAAGCAAGGAGCTATAAACAGTGATATAGTGCTTAAACTTAAAGGAGGAGTTGAGATAGCATCTATCATCACAAGCACTTCAGCTGAAAATTTAGGGCTAGAAGTTGGCAAAAAGGCCAAAGCTATCATAAAGTCAAGTTCAGTCATGATAGCAAATAACAAAGATATAGCAATAAGTGCTAGAAATATATTAGAAGGCAGTGTCACAAATATAGTAAGAGGCAAAGTTAATTGCGAAATTAGCCTTGATATAGGAAGTGATCAAATTTTAACAGGTGTTATCACTTTAAATTCAATCGATAAGCTTGGCTTAGAGGTGGGTAAGAAAGCGTGTGGTATCATCAAATCAAGTGAAGTAATGATAGGATTGTAGATGAAAAAAATTTTATTTTTATTAGTAGTGGCAGTTGCAATAAATGCAGCTGAGATAAGGGTTGCCGCAGCAGCAAACGTTGGTTATGTTTTTGATGAGCTTAAAAAAGAGTTTTTAAAAGATCGTCTAGATGATAAAATAGAGGTAACTTTAGGAAGTAGTGGAAAGTTAAACAGCCAGATAAAAGCAGGTGCAGACTATGCAATATTTATGGCGGCAAACATGGATTTTGCTAATGATCTTTATGAAAACAACTTTACAACTGCCGAAGCTGAAATTTATACGCAAGGTGTTTTGGTAGCTTTTAGTGTTACTCCAAGAGAGTGGAACGAAGATCTGAGTTACTTAAAAGATGATAGTATCAAAAAAATAGCGATCGCAAACAACAAAACCGCACCTTATGGTATCGCAGCGTATGAGGCGTTGGGTAAGGTTGGAATTTTAAATAGTATTGAGAGTAAGTTAGTTTTTGCTGATACTGTAGGAAATATTTTACCATTAACTATAGCTCAAGCAGATATTGGGTTTATGCCAAGGAGTGGTCTAGTTGGAAAAGATGAGTATGTTGAAGGTAAGAATTTTGTAAATGTTTCTCAAGAGTTGTATACTCCACTTGACCAAGGCATGGTTATACTTAAGCCTTATGCTGATGATGAGCTAACAAATGATTTTTATAATTTCTTAAAAAGTGATAAAGCTAAAGAGATATTTTTAGTAAATGGCTACAAATAAGCTACTAGTTAAAGTCACTGCTGTAAAAAGCAGTGGCGATTTAAATATATTAGAGTTATATACAAAAAGCGGTCTAAATTTAGCTTTAGTCTGTTTAGATAGCAACATAAAAGTTGGCGATGATATAGAGGTTGGAGTAAACCCAACAAATGTTTTTGTAGGTTTAAGTGGTGATAATTTAAGTGTCTCAAATAAGATTTTAGTTGAAATTAAAAGTATTGAAAAAGGGGAAATTTTAACTAAGATTTTAGGTGAGTTTGAAGGTATTACGCTTAGCTCTATTATCACGACAAATTCAGCAAATAGGTTGAAATTAGAGATAGGGGAGAATGTGTATTTTTTAGTTAAGTCAACGGATATGTTTGTAGTATGATAGAGATTTTGCAAAGTGTAAATTTCACACCGTTTTACGTATCTTTTAAATTGGCAATCATAACAACTATCGTGCTTTTTTTGATAGTACTTCCTTTTGCGTGGGTTATTAGTCAAGGCAAGAGTAGATTTAAGCCATTTGTTGAAACACTTTGTGCTCTGCCTTTAGTTTTGCCTCCAACTGTGATGGGGTTTTACATACTTTTTGCATTTTCTAAAAATTCAGCTGTAGGTGGGTTTTTACAAGATACTTTTGGTATAAGTTTAGTTTTTACCTTTGTAGGGCTTGTTTTTGCAAGTTGTATCTATTCACTTCCTTTTATGTTTCAGCCCTTACTTTCGGGATTTGAAAGTCTTAATAAAAACATCATTGAAGCCTCTTATTTAAGTGGCAAGGGCAAGATGGCAACTTTGTTTTTGGTGGCTTTACCAAACATTAAACCCTCAGTTTTAACTGCATTAGTTTTAACTTTTGCTCATACAGTTGGTGAGTTTGGTATAGTTTTGATGATAGGTGGAAGTATCGAAGGTCAAACCAAAGTAGCAAGTATCGCTATATATGAGTTTACTGAGCTTTTAGATTATACTTCGGCACATGTTTATAGTATCATTATGCTGTTTATGAGTTTTGTAGTCTTATTTAGTGTATATCTTTTCAATCAAAAGTCTAAAAATGCTAGAAGTTAACATTCAAAAGCCTCTTCATGGCGCAAATGGAGATATGAATTTAGATGCTCATTTTAGTATCCAAAAGGGTGATTTTTTAGCTTTAGCAGGTGTGAGTGGAAGTGGTAAAACGACACTTTTAAGATGTTTAGCTGGACTTGAAAAAAGTGTTGGAACTATTAGAGTTGGAGATGAAATTTGGCAAGATGAGAAAACGTTTTTACCACCTCAAAAAAGAAGTATAGGATTTGTTTTTCAAGATTATGCTCTGTTTGGGAATTTAAGCGTTGAAAAAAACTTCTTATTTGCAAACAAAGATAAAAAGCTTTGTAGTAAACTTTTAGATATTCTTGGTTTAATAGAGCTTAAAGACCGCTATCCTTCAAAGTTAAGTGGCGGTCAAAAACAGCGTGTTTCGTTAGGGCGAGCTATGATGAGAGAGCCTAAAATTTTACTTCTTGATGAGCCTTTATCCGCACTTGATCCATCTCTTCGTGTAAAACTTCAAGATGAAATTTTAAATATACATGAGGAATTTGGTACAACTTCTATTATAGTTAGTCATAGCCCAAGCGAAATTTATAAACTAACTAACTATATGTTAGAGCTTAAAGATGGTAAAATCATAAGAGAGGGCAAGCCTAAAGATCTTCTTTTGCGTACAAGTGGAAGTCAGAAATTTTCATTTTCAGCAACAGTAGTTGATCTTAAAAAAACTGATAGTATCTATATAGCAACGATATCTTTAGGTCAGCAGATAACTCAGGTAGTTATCCCTGAAATAGGGGATTTTAAAGTTGGTGATAGGGTAAATGTAAGCACTAAGGCGTTTAATTTACTTTTAAGTAAAGGAGAGAAGTAATGAGAAAATTTTTGTTAGTATTTGTTTTGATACTTCTAACAGCAGTTTCATCAAATGCAGAAAATATCCGTATAGCATCGGGCGCTGGATATAAAAATGTAGTTATGGAGTTGGTTGAAAATTTTGAGTATAAAGATAATGTAGAAAGTATTTTTGCTAACATAAAGCAAATCAGTACTCAAGCTAAAAATAGTGATATAGCTTTAGTTGTTGGTGATGAGAAATTTTTAAATGGTGAAAATTTAGGTGCGGTGTCTATTAGAAATTTAGGAGTTGGTAAACTTGTACTTATATATCCAAAAGATAGAAATTTAACCAAACTAAAAGATCTAGAGATGGATGAGTTTAAAAGAATTTCTATACCTGATATTGAAAATGCAATTTACGGTATCGCGGCAAAAGAGGTCATACATAGTGCAAATCTTAAGATATATGATAAGTTGTTGATGGTATCAACCGTCCCACAAGCAAGCTCATATATAGTAACTAGTGAAGTTGATGCTGGGTTTGTAAATTTAACAGCAGCACTGAATTTAGAGGACAAAATAGGCGGATATCTGGTTGTTGATGAAGATTTTTATAGTCCTATTAAAATTTCAGTTTACGAGATGAGCTATTGTCAAAATAGTAAAGTTTGTCAAGCTTTTTTAGAATTTATACAAACAGACAAGGCTAGAAAAATCATACAAAAACATGGTTTATGAGCCATTTATAGTAAGCACTAAAATAATTATTTGGTGCTTTTTACTTTTTATAACTTTTGGAGTTTTGATAGCAAATTATCTAGCTACTTCAACTTCAAAATTTAAGTTTTTAGTAGACTGTTTGGTGACTTTACCGCTTATTTTTCCTCCTATTGCAACTGGTTTTTTTCTGCTTATATTTCTTGGTAGAAATAGCTTTGTGGGAAAATTCTTTGCTAAGATGGATGTTTATTTTATTTTTGAGTTTAAAAGCTTAGTTATAGCTGCTTTTATAGCAGGAATTCCACTCTTTGTTAAGCCCGTTCAATCATCCATAGAGATGTTCCCTAAAAACATTAAAGAGGCCTCTTTTCTAAGTGGTAAAAGCAAATTTAGCACACTTATTTTTATTATTATTCCAGGTATTAAAAAAAGCATTTTAGCAGCTCTTATAATCTCACTCGGCAGAGCTTTAGGTGAAGTTGGTATAAGTCTTATGTTAGGTGGAAATATCGTGGGCAAAACTGATACTTTATCTCTTGCTATATATAATGCTGTTTTTGATGGGGATTATGATTTGGCGATGAAATTGAGTTTGATATTGGTATTTGTCTCAGTTGGGCTTTTTGTCCTACTGCAAACTACAAGGAGAGATGATGATTGAGTATATAAAAGAAGATATTGCGTATTTTGACCTTACTACAAGTTTACAAGATAGTGGCAAAAAAGAGGCTAGGTTGGAGCTTTTTTGTCGCACTTGGATGGTTATGAGTGGTGCTGAATTTTTAAGTCAGATAGTTCAAAATTTAAACTGTGAGTGTGAGTTTGTAGCTAAAGATGGATCTGTTTATAAGGATGGAGATAAACTTTTAAGCGTAAAAGGAAGTTATAACTCTATCCATAAGGTTTGGAAGTTGGCACAAAATTTGGTAGAATATATGAGTGCGATCGCTACATATACACATAAGATGGTAAAAGTCGCAAAAAGTGTTAATCCTAATTGTCAAATTTTAGGCACAAGAAAGACATTTCCTTTTGCTAAAAAGATATGTATAAAAGCTCTTCTTGATGGTGGTGGGTTTGTACACAGACTAAATTTAAGTGATAGCATACTGTTTTTTGGAAACCATAGAATACTATATCCTAACAATAGTGAGTTTTATAGCTTTTTAAAGAGTGCAAAACTCAAAGTTCCTGAAAAAAAGATAGCTGTTGAGGCGATAGACTTTAGTGATGCAATAGAGCTTTTAGGCTTAGTAGATGTAGTTCAGCTCGATAAAATGAGCTTAGAAGAAAGCGTAAAAGTGTTGGAGTATAGGGCTAAATTTGAGCCTAGAGTAGCAGTAGTTTTAGCTGGTGGGATAAATTTAGAAAATATTGCAAGTTATGCATCTTTAGGTGCGGATGCAGTAGTAACTAGTGCGATGTATTATCATGTAAAAGGGGATATTAAAGCTAAAGTTAGCTTAATCTAAATTTATATACTTTATCTATCATATGATATAAAATTTGGGGGAAATATGAAAAAACTTTTGGTTGTAGTTGATTATCAAAATGATTTTGTAAATGGTGCTCTTGGATTTTTTGGAGCTAAAAAACTTGAAGATATTATCGAGGCTAAAATTTTAGAATTTAAAAACAGGGGTGATGATATAGTTTTTACTCTTGATACTCATGATAAGGACTATATGCAAAGCGAAGAGGGCAGATGGCTACCAACTCCTCACGTTATCAAAGGCACCAAAGGACATGAAATTTATGGACGGATAAATGCTTTAAGTAAAAATTATACATGTTTAGAAAAGGCAACTTTTGCTAGTAGTAAGCTTCTTAAATTTATAGAAAATAAGCCTTATAAATACGGTGAAATAGAGCTTTGTGGCTTAGTTAGTTCTATATGTGTAACATCAAATGCTATTATTGCAAAAGCAGCTAGCCCAAATTCAAAAGTTGTGATTGATGCTAGGGC
>JAAYFN010000085.1 GCA_012728225.1 Campylobacter sp. | reverse complement strand
TTTAGAAACTAAAGCTACCACATCTACACTATCCCCAGCTATAAATTCAACAAAATTCTTTGTAGGTAAAATAGTCGTAGTAACTAAAGGATTTCCAAATAAAGTCAAATTCAGCGCTATAATTAATAAAAAAAATTTCAATATCTGCCTTTTTTTGTAAATTTTCGTCATATTTTATCAGATGCAACTTAGTTGCAACTTAAAATATTCTAAACTTTTGGATATTGTAAAGTAAACTTTGGTATTATACAAAATATAAAAATTTAAAGGCAAAGTATGGATATAGATAAATTTCTAAACGATAACAAGATCAAACCAACTGCATTAAGAAAAAAAATGATAGAAATTTTAGCTAAAGCTCCAACTAGCTATGCCGAACTAACAAAACTAACAGGAGCTAACAAAAGCACAATATATAGAAATTTAGATCTTTTTGAAAAGCATATGATAGTTATATCGGGTGAAAATTCAGGCAAAAAATACTACGACTTAGCCACCCACGCCAAAGCATATTTTATTTGTGAAAAATGTCATATGATAAAAGAGATAAAGATGCCAAATTTAGAGATTGAAAATATAAAAAGCGTAATCGTAAAAGGAACTTGCGATGAGTGTATCTAAAAAATACTGGGATGAAAAAGCAAAAATTTATGATAAATTTGATGGAAAACTTACCGAAACCCAACTAAATTTCTTACAATTAATCCAAAATTTTGGTATAAATTTCAAAGATAAAAACGTCATTGATATAGGGTGTGGGACAGGAAATTTTACACTTCATATAGCCAAAATTTGTAGATCTATACTTGGTGTTGATAGCTCAGAAGGTATGCTTAGTAAGCTTTACTCAAAACTAGCTAAAACTTCGCTAACAAACGTTAGAACTGAGCTTGTTAGTTTTCAAGACTTCATACCAAAAGAGAAATTTGACATAGCATTTTTAACGATGAGTGGTGCTGTTAACGAAAATGAGTTTGAGAAATTTCTAAACTTAGCAGAGCAAAGAGTATATATGAGCTGGGAAAAACCTCGTTATTCTAGCATGTTAGCACCGTTTTTTCTCCACATAGGCAAAAAAAGAGATGAGAAAACAACAGCTGTTAAATTTATGGAATTTTTACAAACAAACAATATCGCATTTAAAACAGAAGTTAGAGAAGATATCAAAGTTATCAAAAGAGAATTTAGCGAGGCTTTTACTAACGCTTCATGGCACCTTAATATGGATAAAAGCAAATTTGACGAAAATGAACTAAAAAGATATCTTGAAACTATATGCAAAGATAACGTTATAACCGATGAGATAACAAGCACAACAAGAACACTTGTGTTTTAACAAAAATTTCATCTTTGATAGGTTGATATCTGGATTAAATTTTAGATAACTCAACTGATTTTAATAACATTTATTGAAGATGGATTCTAAAATTTGAAGATAACTACAATATATCTATGAAAACAAAGCATATATATCAAATAGTTTAAGGGGTTGGATAAACTTTTATATTTAAGTTAGATCATCATCTTAAATATAAAAACTAGATGAGGGAATTATAACTCTTACAAATCAAACATAAATTTAAACATTAAACTTATAAAAAACCTAAAGAGCACATAGAATAACGTTATATTTCATAAACTGCTCAACTTTTATATCCAAGCCACTCTAAGGATTTTATAATTATATCTTTGTTTATATGAGTGTTTGGAGTAAAAAAGATCTGCTTAAGAGAAGTTAGATGTTTAGTATCTAACCTTGTTTTCTTCCATGAAATCTCTTAAGTCGTCGTATTCGCTATTTGTGAGATATCGCCACTTTCCGGGATTTAAAGTACCTAAATTTACCCTGCCAAAACTAACTCTTTTAAGATCCATAACCTCTAGATCAAAACAACCAAAAAACCTTCTAAGTTCTCTGTTTTGCCCTTCATTTATGATAACTTTGAGTTTAGTAAACCCACCACTTGAACCAAGCACTGAGTAGGCAAGAAACGGCTTAAATTCCATAGCTTTAATCTGAGTTTTTGGATGGGCTCCTTTTGTTGCATCAGCTGCATACATACCTTCTTGCATCGCTTTTATAACTTCTTGGCCTACCTCACCTTTAACTTTAAGATAATACATTCGTTCTATATTACTATTCATAAGTGCTGATGCTATAGCGGGCGCATCTGTAAGAAGTAAAAGCCCTTCACTAGTAAAATCTAGTCTTCCTATACTTACAAATTTTTTAAACCCGTCCGGAAGTGTATCGTATATGGTTTTTCGATCTCTATCATCTTTTTTTGTAACTAACTCGCCTTTTTGTTTGTTATAAACAATCATTGTAAAATCAGTTTTTAATTTAACAAAACGCCCATTTACACGGACTTTATCATCCTTTTCTACCTCAACAAAATCACTAACAACACGGCCATTTATACTAACTTTTCCATTTTTTATAAGCTCATCAGCTTCCCGCCTTGAATACCCTGTATTGTGCGATATAAATTTATTTATTCTCATATAAGTCCTAAATTTGCAAGATCATGAATGTGTAAAATTCCAATTGGTTTGATTTTATCATCGACTACAACCAAAAGCTGAATTTTAGTTTTTTCTATAAGTTCTAAAGCTTTGCTAGCTAAGATATTTTGGTCATTTATAGTTTTTGGATTTTTAGTTGCATACTTAATAGCATCATCTTCTATATCAAAATTTTCACTCATTAAAGCTCGCCTTAAATCTCCATCGCTTAATATAGCAACTAGCTCACCTTGACTGTTAGTTAATAAAACAGTTCCTAGCTTTCCATGTGTCATAACATCAATAGCAACTTTTAAACTAACATTTTCACTAACAACAGGAAGCTCTTTGGTTCGCATTATATCGCCAACTTTAGTATACAATTTAAGTCCCAAAGAACCACCAGGGTGGAAATTTGCAAAATTTTCAACCGTGAAATTTTTAAGCTTCATAAGACAAACTGCTAACGCATCACCTAAAGCTAATGTTAGCGTTGTTGATACAGTTGGAGCAGCACCAACCAAACAAGCTTCTCTAACTATATTGATATCTATATTGGTCTCGCCAAATTTTGCTAAACTACTTTTAGGATTGCTAGTCATAGTGATAATCTTAACTCCATACCTTTTAAGATGGGGCATTATCCTAACAATTTCTTGACTCTGCCCGCTATAACTTATCGCTAAAACAATATCATCTTTTTCAACCATCCCTAAATCACCATGAATAGCTTCAGTAGGATGCAAAAAAAAGCTAGGTGTTCCAGTGCTTGCAAAAGTTGCCGCCATCTTAGCTGCGATATGTCCACTTTTGCCCACACCTGTTACGATAAGCTTGCCTTTAGCTTCGCTTATAAGCTTTAATGCCTTTACAAAGCTTTGATCAAGAAGTTTAGTATGTCTTAAAAGCTCGTCTGCTTCAAGCTTTAAAACACTCCTTGCACTTTCTAAAATTTCCTCCACCTCATCTCCTTTTACATAAGATATATAACAGGCACTATAGTTGGATACTTTTTAAGTTTTCTAAATATGTGCTTTCTTATGGCTTGACGAATTTGCACCTCTAAAGCTCGGTGATCTTTTAATATCTCATCTTTTAAATTTGATAAAAACTGTATTAAAATAACTTCCATATCTTTAGTTAACGCTTTTTGCTCCTCTGCATCGACAATTCCATACGTTATAACTCTTGTTTTAAGTAAGTTTTTATCATGTGCTCCAACTTGAGCTAACACTATAACAACACCAGAATCTGCCAAATTTTGGCGGTGTCTTACTATATCGTCACCAATTTGTTTGTTTATCTGATTGTCAACGTAAACTTTACCTGTTTTAACTGTCTTAACGCGTTTTATGTGAGCATAAGATACTTCAACTTGATCACCATCACTCATCAAATAGATATTTCTAGGCTCTATGCCACAACTTATGGCGGTGTTGGCATGTTTATCTATATGGTTATACTCTCCATGCACGGGTAAGAAAAATTTTGGCTTAGTAAGTCTTAACATAAGCTTTTGATCTTCTTGAGATGCGTGTCCTGAAACATGGATATCATTAAAATCTTGATAAGCAACTTCTGCCCCACTTTTGATAAGATAGTTAAGAACTGTTGAAACACTAGTTTCGTTACCAGGTATTGCTTTAGCTGAAATGATAATCTGATCGCCTGGCTTTATTTTGATATATTTATGCTCATTAGTCGCCATTCTATAAAGCGCGCTCATTGTCTCGCCCTGTGAACCAGTAGTGACTATCAAAATCTGATTGTCTGGATATTTTGTCACTTCATCCACGTCTATAAAAATTTCTTTAGGGAGATCAACATATCCAAGCTCTATAGCTGTTGATAAATTTCGCTCCATACTTCTTCCTATAACAGCGACTTTTCTACCATATATTATCCCTCTTTCAATAGCTTGCACTACACGGTGGATATTTGAGCTAAATGTGCTCATTATAACCCTACCTTTAGTTTTTTCAAAAATTCTATCAAATGTAGGACCTACACACTTTTCACTCTTAGTGCTTCCTTCTTTGTGAGAATTTGTACTATCACTCATCAACAAAAGCACACCTTTATCACCATAATAAGCAAGTCTTCCAAGATCTGTCGGGTATCCATCTATGGGGGTATGGTCTATCTTAAAATCACCTGTATGGATCACCGTACCAGCATCAGTTGTAATAGCTAAAGCAGAGGCGTCAATGATAGAGTGAGTAATATGTATCCACTCTATCTTAAAATCCCCTATCTCATAAATTTTACGCTTTTCTACTGGTCTAAAAAGCGATCTTTTAGCCTTAAGTCCGTGCTCTTCAAATTTATTAGATATCATTCCAAGACAAAGCGGTGTCGCATATATAGGATAGTTAAATTCCTTATAAAAAAAAGGCATAGCGCCGATATGATCTTCATGCCCGTGAGTGATAATGACTGCTTTAATTTTATCTTTGATCTTTCTTATATAATCAAAATCAGGTATCAAAATATCTACACCGTGCATACTACCATCAGGAAAACTCATACCAACATCTACTATAATAGCACTTGTTTGAGTCTCAAAAACAGTTATATTTCCGCCTATTTCTCCAAGTCCACCAAGTGGAGTTATACGAATTTTTTGATTTGAACTTGCCTGAAATTTAAGTGGATAAAGACATCTATCATGTACCGCTTTGTTTGCTGTAATCGCTGTTTTGATATCCTTTTGCCACTGCTCATTACCACTAAGCGTTTTTGAAACATTTCTACCTTTTTTGACTTTTGAACTTGACTTAGTTTCGCTTTGTTGTTCGCTATTTTGACCATTTTGTTGATTTGTATCATTTTTTCTAGCTGATGATGCTCTTTGGCGATTAGTACTTTTTTTGGTACTGCTATCTCCTGCTAAACCAGACTCTTTTTGTAAATTTTTCCTTCTAGCAGAAAATTTGTTGGGCTTACTAAGACCTGTGTCTCTAC